>JALVVJ010000180.1:0-8788 GCA_027023475.1 Flavobacteriales bacterium | reverse complement strand
TGAAATGAACTCTGTGTCCTCTGTGGTTTTTAATAATTTTTACCACAGCGTTTCAAGGAGTACGGTACGGAGTTTTTGTCGAAAATGAACAAATTTATCGTTTCCGCTCAATTTTACACTGCGCTTACAGACGATGAAATAATGCTTGTTTTTTGTTATCTTTCGGGCTATGGAAAGCCATCCGGTTTGGTTACAGCCCGTCAAATTCCTTAAAGGCGTAGGGCCCGCCAGGGCCGCTTTGCTCGAAAAGGAATTGGGCATTGTTACGGTGCACGATTTGTTGCACCTTTTTCCCAATCGCTATGTGGATCGTAGCAAGGTTTACCGCATCAACGAACTGCAATGGGCCCCCGCCGATGTGCAGGTTTACGGAAAAATCGTTTCCTATCGTGTCGAAGGAGGAGGTAAAGCCAAGCGTTTGGTGGCCGTGCTCGAAGACGGCGACGCCGCCCTGGAATTGGTATGGTTTAGGAATTACGGCTGGGTAAAGGAGAAATTCCCGCCCGGCACGCCCGTGGTGGTTTACGGGAAGTTGAATTGGTTCGGCAAGCGGGTGAGCATGGTGCATCCCGAAGTCGAAACAGCCGAAAGTTTTAAGCAACGGGGTTATTTGGGATTGGTGCCCGTGTATCCGTCCACCGAAAAACTGACCAAGCGCGGAGTAACCAACAAGGTGTTCCGGCAAATTATGTTCGACGCCTTCCAAAATCCGGCCATACGTTTTTCGGAAACCCTGCCCGGTTGGATGCTTCGCGACTATCAACTCACCGGCAAAGACGAAGCCATGCGCAGCGTGCATTTTCCCAAGGATATGAACAGCTTGTCGCGGGCACAATACCGGCTAAAATTCGAAGAATTATTTTTCCTGCAACTGCAATTGCTTTACAAAAACCGTTACCGCAAGGCCAAAATCAAGGGGCACGTATTCGAAAAAGTGGGTGATTACTTTAACCGGTTTTACAAAGAAGTGCTCCCTTTCGACCTGACCGGTGCCCAAAAACGTGTGGTGCGCGAAATACGTCGCGACCTGCGTTCGGGCACGCAGATGAACCGCTTGCTCCAAGGCGATGTGGGAAGCGGGAAAACCGTGGTGGCTATGCTTTCGATGCTTTTGGCGGTGGACAACGGATTTCAGGCGGCCATGCTGGCGCCTACCGAAATATTGGCCACCCAACATTTCCAAAACCTGAAAAAATGGGCCGATGCTTTGGGGATTCAAATCGGCTTGCTCACGGGTTCCACCAAAAAATCCGAGCGTAAAATCCTGCTGGACGACCTGCAAAGCGGTCGTTTGCACATCCTGGTGGGCACCCATGCTTTGCTGGAAGACAACGTGCAATTCCGCAACCTGGGACTGACCGTGATCGACGAACAGCATCGTTTCGGCGTGGCCCAAAGGGCCAAAATGTGGAAGAAAAACCAAATTCCGCCGCATATGCTCATTATGACGGCCACACCCATTCCGCGCACCTTGGCCATGAGCCATTACGGGGATTTGGACGTTTCGGTAATCGACGAATTGCCGCCCGGCCGCAAGCCGGTGGAAACCCACCATCTTTATGCACGCGACGCACAGAAGGCCTACAATTTTGTCCGCCGCCAAGTGAAGGCGGGCAGGCAGGCCTACATTGTTTTTCCGCTCATCGAAGAAAGCAAGGTGTTGGATTTGGAAAGTTTAATGGAAGGATACGACCGGCTTGCCCAGCAGTTTGTTCCTTCGGGCATTCGTATGGGCATGGTGCACGGGGCCATGAAACCCGCCGAAAAAGAAACGGTGATGCAGGCCTTCAAGCGTGGCGACATCGATGTTTTGGTCTCCACCACCGTCATCGAAGTAGGCGTGGACGTGCCCAATGCCACGGTAATGATCATCGAAAGTGCGCAGCGTTTCGGGCTGAGTCAGTTGCATCAATTGCGCGGCCGTGTGGGCCGTGGTGCCGACAAGTCCTACTGCATCCTGATTACCGACGGCAAATTGTCGGAAGAAGCCCGTACACGCATCCGCACCATGACCGAAACCAACGACGGGTTTCGTATAGCCGAAGCGGATTTACGCCTGCGCGGCCCGGGCAACATTATGGGCACGCAGCAGAGCGGAATGATGCGGCTCAAAATTGCCGATTTGGTCAAGGACGGGCTTTTGATGCAGCGGGCGCGCAATGCAGCTGCGCGTTTTTTGGAAAAAGACCCGGACATGCAACTTCCCGAACATCAAACCACGGCCGGGATTTTCAGGGAGAATTTCCGCAAGGCGGGTTTTTGGAATTATATCGGTTAACGCAAGCCGGTTTTATGTTATTTGGGCGCCTCCCCGCACAAGTTCACGCCTGCCGCATCGTTTCACTTCGTTCACGCTGCGGCGCGTTCACTTGGCGGGGCCGGGCTGTCCGCTCAAATTCGCCTTGGCGGATGCCGTGGTTTTGCGCGGGCGCGCGTGCCGCGCGCCCGCGCCCGCCCGTACGTGGGGCTTCCTACTGGTCGCCTCCGCCAGGCGGAAAACCATCGGCACCGCCGGCGGCTCATAACCGCTTCCATCCCTGGCGCGATAATAAGGCCCGCGCGATTTATCGCGCGGCTACAATGGAACATCCGGCCTTGGTTGGAATATCCGGGTTTATGATTAACGTCCTACTGCAAACATTGAAGGCGAAACCGCATTGCGGGAATGACAAAAAGAATTCCCGAGGAGACCCCCGCCGGGCAAGGCGGCAGGGCTCCGAGGGCCGCAAGGAGACTCCGCAGGCGGCTCCGCAGCGTGCGAGGGGAGACCAACGCGAAGCCACAGGCGAAGCGTGCCGGCTCCCCGAGCTGCGTAGCGAGACCGCCAGGGCTCGCGTAGCCCGCGGCAGACCGTAGGGCTGACGCGGTGCGGAGGCAGACACCGTAGGTGGCTGCCGAAGCTGCGGAACAAGACAAGGCGCGGTCCGGAGGGCCGGCACAAGGAAGCCGCCGGCTTGTGGAGCCGTGGAGGGAGACCGGCGCGGAGCCGCAGGCGGAGCGCAAGGGCTCCCGGAACCGTCCGCCAAAACAAGCGCGGCGCAGCGGTTTTGCCCGGATGCGCGCAGGTTTGGCGGCGCCAACAAAAAAAGCCGATAGGGAAAAGTTTACCGGGGAAAATATCGTAACTTTGCCTGCTTTTCCTTTGGTTTATGGATAAGGATGCATTGTTGGAACAGGGCTTGGCACTTCCGGTGATGGAAACCTTCGTCTCCATTCAAGGCGAGGGTTTTCATACGGGAAAACCGGCGTTTTTTATCCGTATCGGCGGTTGCGATGTGGGTTGCCATTGGTGCGATGTGAAGGAAAGTTGGGACCCTGCACGGCATCCGTTGGTGGCTGTGGATGATGTGTTGGAACAAATTCCGCAGGCATTGGAAACCGTGGTCATTACCGGCGGTGAACCTTTGGGATACAACCTGGAATATTTGACCGGAAGTTTGCACAAAGCCGGCAAAAAAATTCATCTCGAAACTTCGGGAACCGAAGTTTTTAGCGGCCGTTTCGACTGGGTGTGCCTGTCGCCCAAAAAGTTTTCGGCGCCCTTGCCGCAGAGTTACACCCTGGCCGATGAGCTGAAAATCATTGTTTTCGACAAAACGGATTTTGATTTTGCCCGCCAACAAGCCCGAATGGTGGGGCCTGAGGTTCATTTGTTCCTTCAACCCGAATGGAGCCGCAGGAATAAGGTGTTGCCTTTGATAACGGGCTTTTTGGAAGAAAATCCCGGCTGGCGGTTGTCCTTACAAACGCACAAATACATAGGGCTTCCGTAGGATAAGGCGGATGCTGTTTTTTTTTCGCTTTATTGTTAGATATTTTTATTAACTTTGTGCTAAATTAATTATTTCAAAAAAATGCACATTATGAAAACCTTGCAAAAACTCGCGTTGACCTTGGTTTTGGTCTTGACCTGGGGAATTTCCCGGGGACAAAACGATTCCTATCCCTGGCAAATCAACATCGGGACCAATGCCGTGGACTTCTATCCCGCATCCAACGGGCAGTATCCTTACTTGGGCGGAAAACTCTTTGACAATTACTTTAATGCCCGAGATCATTACAATATTGCCTATGCTTTGAGTCAATTCCGTGTAGCACGTTATTTGGGCGGTAATTTCAGTTTGATGGGCGTTTTGTCGGTAAACGATATCACCCACTTGGGCAATAAAGACGTAAGCCAAGCTTTTTGGAGCGTCGATTTGGATATGAAATATGCGCTGATTCACAAAAGCAGTTACAAATTCGATCCGTATTTGCTCTTGGGTGGCGGTTATACGTGGTACGGCTACCACGATGCCGGAACCCTTAATGCCGGATTGGGTTTCAACTGCTGGATGAGCGACAATTTCGGTATTTATGTGGAAAGTGCCTACAAGCATTCCTTTGATCCCAATGTGCATAACTATTTCCAACATTCGGCCGGTATCGCTTTGCGTCTGGGTGCCAAAGACAGCGATGGCGACGGCATTGTGGACAAAAAAGACGAATGCCCGCAAACCCCCGGTTTGGAAAAATTCAACGGATGCCCCGACACCGATGGCGACGGTATTGCTGACAAGGATGACAATTGTCCCAAACTGGCCGGTGATGCCGCCCACGGCGGATGCCCCGACAGCGACGGTGACGGCGTGATCGATCCCAACGACAAATGTCCGCAAACCGCCGGTTTGGAAAAATTCAACGGATGCCCCGACACCGATGGCGACGGTGTGGCCGACAAAGACGATCAATGTCCCAAAGTGGCCGGCCCTGTGGCTAACCAAGGTTGTCCTTGGCCCGACCGCGACAAAGACGGTGTAGCCGACAAAGACGACCTCTGCCCCGATACGCCGGGCTTGAAAACCAACAAAGGTTGTCCGCAAATCACCAAGGAAGAACAAGCCAAACTCAACGAATACGCCAAAACCATTTACTTCAAAACCGCCAGTGCCGAATTTACGGCCAAAACCATTCCGGTTTTGAACGCAATCGTGGTGATTATGAAAAAATATCCCGCATCCAAATTCCGTATCGAAGGACATACCGACAGCGTGGGTAGCGACGATTATAATATGAAACTCTCCCAACGCCGCGCCGATGCCGTTAAACAATACCTGATCGACCACGGAATCGATGCCGGTCGTTTGGAAGCCCAAGGATTCGGCGAAACCCGCCCGGTGGCATCCAACAAAACCCGCGCCGGCCGCGCCAAAAACCGTCGTGTGGAAATTATATTGATTCAGTAATTCCATTCCACGGATATACAAGGAAAAGACCTTCCCCGGGAGGGTCTTTTCTTTTTTTGCTAATTTTACGGAGAAATTATTACCACTTTCCTATGAAACGCGCCGTTTTTCCGGGCTCATTCGACCCCATCACCTTAGGTCATACCGATGTAATCGACCGGGCCTTGGAACTTTTTGACGAAATCATTATTGCCGTAGGTATCAATGTGGACAAAAAATATATGTTCGACACCGAAAAACGCCTGGAAATGATCCGGGCCGTTTACGGCCGGAATCCCAAAATACGCATCGATGCCTATCGTGGCCTTACGGTGGATTATTGTCACCGACAAAAGGCCGACTTTATTTTGCGCGGGTTGCGTAATCCGCAGGATTTTGAATTTGAGAAAGCCATCGCCCAGACCAACCGCAAGTTGGGCGGCGTGGAAACGGTGTTTTTTCTAACGGGCATCGAAACGTCGCACATCAGTTCCAGTATTGTGCGGGATATATTACGTAATGGTGGCAAGGTGAACCAATTGGTTCCGGCCCAAATTATTCCTTACCTTTAAAAACACGCTTTTATGCGACTGGCAGCCGTTTTTTCGCGTTATTATCCCGATACCGATTATCAATACTTGATTGAAATGCTACGGCACTTGGAAACCGAAGGTTTCCGTTTGGCCGTAGAACATAATTTTGCCGCCCATCTCAAAACACTTTGGCAGCCGGAAAAACCTTGGCAGAGTTTTCAAGGTTACAAGGATTTGCCGCGCGAAACGGAGCTTTTTATTACCTACGGCGGTGACGGAACCATCCTTCGTGCGGCCACTATTGTGCGCGATACGGGCATTCCGATTATGGGTATCAACGCCGGACGTTTGGGTTTTTTGGCCGACATTCCCAAGGAAAGCATTACGGTAGCCGTGGATAATTATTTGTCGGGCGAATTTTATATCCAGCCGCGCAGTTTGCTGGCCGTGGAAACCCGGCCCGAAACGCCCAAAATCAAGGAATTGAATTTTGCCCTGAACGAACTGACCGTTACACGAAAAAACTCCACATCGATGATTAGCGTTGAGGTTTCGGTCAACGGGGAGTTTCTCAGTACCTACTGGGCCGACGGTTTGATTGTTTCCACACCTACGGGTTCCACCGGTTATTCGCTCAGTTGCGGCGGTCCGATTCTGACGCCCGATACGCGCGGAATGATTATCAATGCCATAGCGCCGCACAACCTGACGGTGCGTCCGTTGGTGCTACCCGACCATTATGAAATCAACCTTGTTCCGGCCGGGCGTGAAAAGGAATTTTTGCTCTCCTTGGATTCGCGCGTGCTCAGTATTCCGTTCGGAACGCGGATTACCGTCAAACGGGCCGGATTCAAGCTGAATTTTATCCGGCTGAACGAATATACCTTTATTCGCACCCTGCGACGCAAATTATTTTGGGGTTATGACAATAGAAACACTTGATTTTCGTTATTATTGACACAATATTTCTATATTTGCAGGCATTCCATATATCATTGTAAATGAAATTATTTCCCGTTTTGCTAAGTATTTTTATGAGCTTGAACTTTTGGGGTCTGCACGCCCAATTGCACGAGTTCGGCTTTACGGGAGGCGGAAACAATGTGATTGGCGACATCGGACGCGACGATTTTGTCCGTCCCGACGGGTTTTATGCTTCGGGTTATTACCGGTGGAATATTAATCCGTGGTATAGCTTGCGCATCAACGGAACCTATTCGCAATGGCAACTGGCCGACAGCCGGTCGGCCATCGAAGGCCGGCGTTTGCGCCATTGGACCGCTTCGGGTGACACCAAGGACATTAGCATTTTGCTGGAATATAATTTTTTGCCACTCAATCCATATAAACGTCCCGTACATTTGGTGGCCACACCCTATTTGATGTTGGGAGCCGGATATCAAATGTCCACCGGCCAAACCGCCGGATTGGGGTGGAACACCAATGCTTTTACCCTCCCTGTGGGTTTCGGAATCAAATTTTCGATTACGCGCCGGCTTAAATTTCATTACGAATTATTGCTTCGCTACACTTTTTCGGACAATTTGGATGGTTCGCGAACGGCCGATAATACCACTATTCCTTTGAGTAATCCTTGGAGTAACGATTGGTTTATGACCAATGGTATCGGTTTTTCCTACGGATTCGGCGAGTTGCCTTGCTACATAAATGTTTTTTGACCATGACCGCCTACCGCCCACATATCGACACCGGCAAATTGCCACACCACGTGGCCGTGATTATGGACGGGAACGGCCGTTGGGCCCGTCAACGCGGTCAAAAACGAACCTACGGGCATTTGCACGGCGTGGATGCCGTGCGGCGCACCGTGGAAGCCGCCGGCGAAACGGGAATCCCGTTCCTTACGCTCTACGCCTTTTCGACCGAAAATTGGAACCGGCCCCAGGAAGAAGTCAACACCTTGATGAATCTGTTGGCCGAAACCATTGAACGCGAACAGGATAATTTGATAGAAAAAAATATACGGCTGCACGTGGCGGGCGATATGGAAAAATTACCGGCCTACGTAAAGGAAAAATTTGCCGCCATCTTGGAAAAAACATCGCCCGGCCACAGGATGACCTTGACCCTGGCCCTGAATTACGGCGGACGTAACGAAATCGTATCGGCCGTAAACCGGATTTTGGCCGAAGGCCGGCATCAACAGGTGAGCGAGGAAGTTTTTGAACAATACTTGCAAACCGCCCGCCTGCCCGATGTGGACTTGCTTATACGCACCGGCGGCGAACAGCGCATTAGCAACTTCCTGCTATGGAAAGCCGCTTATGCCGAATTGTATTTTACCAACGTGCTTTGGCCCGACTTTACCAAGGACGATTTCCTGACGGCCATTGCCGACTATCAAAAGCGCGAACGGCGCTTTGGAAAAACAAGCGAACAAATTCAAAACCAACGATGATAAAGAAAATTCTCATATTCTTCATTTTTTTAGGCCTGGCTACCGGCCTCCGGGCCCAACAAGCTGCGTCCAAGTTTTATGTGATCAACGATATTCGTTTCGAAGGACTTTCCTACTACAACCCGCGCACCGTGAGGGCTTTTATCGGTGTGTCGAAGGGCGATGTGATTGAAGTGCCCGGCACGGTGGCCGCCGACATTATCAACCGGCTTTGGACTTCGGGCGAATTCGAAGACGTGGAAGTCTATGTGCAACCCATCGACGATACCAAGGCCGATTTGATTATCAAACTCAAAGAAGTGCCCACGCTTTCCGGAGTAAAATTCAAGGGCATTCCCAAAAGCAGGGCCAAGTCTTTTATCGAAGACCTGAAATTGGACAAAGGAAAAATTCACGTAACCCGCGATTTACTCAAACGCATCGAGCGGCACGTGAAGGAACACTATATAGGCAAGGGATACCTGCACGCCGAAGTAAAGGAAAAGGTTATCCCCGACACCATTAGAGGCAAGGCCAAAATTTTGGTAAACGTAAACAAAGGCAACCGGGTCAAAATCCGGCAAATCCGTTTTCACGGAAACAATGCTTTCGACAAATTTTTGGTATTCCGCGGCAAGGGCTTTTCCGATTCG
>JALVVJ010000179.1 GCA_027023475.1 Flavobacteriales bacterium | reverse complement strand
TTGTCGTCGGCGCCCAGCAGGGTGTTCCCGTCGGTTGTGATAAGGGTTTGGCCCTTGAATTTTTTCAGTTCGGGGAAATAATCGGGCGAAAGCACCATATTTTTTTCGGCATTGAGCACAATGGGGCCGCCATCGTAATTTTCGTGAATTTGCGGATTGACACCGGTGCCGTTGTAGTCGGGTGTGGTGTCGTAGTGGGCGATAAAGCCGATAACGGGCACGTTGGCATCGGTATTGGCCGGCAGTGTGGCATACACATAGCCGTATTCGTCCAGTTCCACCTCTTGCATACCCAGGGCTTCCAGTTCGTCGCGTAACAGGCGGGCGATGTTCCATTGCTTGTCGGTGCTGGGGGTTTTGTCGGATTCGGGGTCGGATTGGGAATCTATTTTTACGTAGCGTAAAAAGCGTTCGAGAAGATTTTCCATAACGATTTGATTTTGCTCAAATGTAAAATTTTTCGGGCAAACGGCGGGTGTTTTTTGGCAAGGATTTGGCGGTCAGGGAAAAATACAATAAGGTGCTTCGGAAGCATGCGCTTCCCGAGGCCTGCGCACGGGCCGCGCTTATTTTCTTTCATAAGCTTCGGGAGGGGTTCATTTTTCCGGTTGGATTCGAATTACATTTCAAGTATCTCGTAGTCAGCTATCTACAAGATCATTTCCATATCCTTTTTGCAAAAGTTATTAAAACGTATTATAATATTCCTTATTTTTGAAGAGAGAATGTGGTAATTTTTTGTAATGAAACTTAAATCCAATCCTGTTATTAAAAAAATTACCCGGATCGTTCATCAAAAAGATCCTGATGCTGAAATAATTTTGTTCGGTTCTCGTGCAAGAGGCGACGAACGCCCCGACTCGGATTGGGATATTCTGATTTTGACAACCTATCCTGTGGATTTACAAATTGAAAGAAAATTTAGAAACTTACTATACGATATTGAACTGGAAACCGGTGAAGTTTTTTCCGTATTTGTTTATTCAAAAAAAGATTGGTTGACCCGGCAACGCAAAACACCGTTTTATTGGAACGTAATATCCGAAGGTATTGTTTTATGAATATCGACGACCGGAAAGCATATGTTAAATATCGCATAGAATCTGCTTATAGGACTTTTGATGCGGCAAAAATTTTAGCGGAAAGCGGACATTGGAATTCCGCTGTTAACCGGCTTTACTATGCTTTATTTTATGCTGTTAACGCGCTACTGGTGGCAAACAACATTCTTGTTAAATCCCATTCCTCGGTTAAAAGTCAATTTTCTTTAAACTTCATAAAAACCGGCAAAATGGACAAAGCATACGGAAGATTATTGACCGAACTGTATGATTGGCGTCAAAAAGGCGATTATGATACCATATTTGACTTTGATGCCCGGTCTGTAAACCCTTTATTCGAACCGGTTTACGAAATGATACAAAGAATTGAAGAGGAAATAGGCATTTTATGAGGCATTCTATCCCCGCGCCAGGGATGGGAGCGGTTATGCGGCGCCGTCGGCGAGCATGCTTTTCCGCCCGGCGGAGGCGACCGAAGGAAGCCCCACGCACGGGCGGGCGCGGGCAAGCGCAGGCGCAGCCCGCGCAAAAAGCAGCGAGCCGGCAAGCCGCATTTGAGCGGACAGCCCGGTCGGCGCCGCGTGAGCACGCCGCAGCATGAACGAATGTGAGAGGATGCGGCTTAGTGTTGCATCAAGCATCAAATTTCATGCTTGATGCAACGCTGTGCGAACGCGAGCGGCGGGGCGCCCAAAAAAACCAAATCCCAAAAAGATTTTTAAGAAAATGACAAAACACATAATTTCGTTGTCCGATATATGATTAAATTTGATTTGCAATTAAAACCCTAAATATCTACTTATATGGATGCAAAGATCAAAGCGTTTATGGACTATGCCACCAAACGCAACCCTCACGAACCGGAATTTCTGCAAGCGGTCTATGAAGTGGCCGAAACCGTCATTCCGTTCATCGAAGCCAATCCCAAATATAAAGGTAAAATGCTGCTGGAACGTATGATTGAACCCGAACGGGTGATTATGTTCCGCGTACCTTGGGTGGACGATCAAGGCCAATTGCACGTAAACCGCGGTTATCGTGTGGAATTCAACTCGGCCATCGGGCCTTACAAAGGCGGCCTGCGTTTCCACCCCACGGTAAACCTGAGCATTTTGAAATTCCTGGGCTTTGAACAAGTGTTCAAAAACTCCCTTACTACCTTGCCCATGGGTGGCGGTAAAGGCGGCTCGGATTTCGACCCGCACGGCAAATCCGATATGGAAGTGATGCGCTTTACGCAAAGCTTTATGCAAGAGTTGTTCCGCCATATTGGCCCCGACACCGACGTGCCGGCCGGCGACATCGGCGTAGGCGGACGTGAAATCGGCTATCTGTTCGGTATGTACAAAAAACTGCGCAACGAATTTACGGGCGTGCTCACCGGCAAAGGATTGTCCTACGGAGGTTCGCTCCTCCGCCCCGAAGCCACGGGCTACGGATTGGTTTATTTTGTGCAAACCATGCTGGGTACCAAAGGCGATTCGCTCGAAGGCAAAACCGTGCTGGTATCCGGTTCGGGTAACGTGGCCCAATACGCCACCGAAAAAGTATTGCAATTGGGCGGCAAAGTGGTTACGCTTTCCGATTCCAACGGCTTTGTTTACGACCCCGACGGCATCGACGAAGAAAAACTGGCCTTTGTGATGCACCTGAAAAACGTCAAACGCGGTCGCATTCGCGAATATGTGGAAAAATATCCCACGGCCCAATACTTCGAAGGTCAAAAACCTTGGGGCATCAAAGCCAATGTGGCCTTGCCTTGTGCCACGCAAAACGAAATCGACGGCAAAGACGCCCAAACTCTGGTGGACAACGGTGTTATGTGCGTAGGCGAAGGCGCCAACATGCCCACCACGCCCGAAGGTATCGAAGTGTTCCAAAAGGCCAAAATCCTTTACTCGCCCGGTAAGGCCTCCAATGCCGGCGGCGTAGCCGTTTCGGGACTGGAAATGAGCCAAAACTCCATGCGCCTGCAATGGACGCGCGAAGAAGTGGACCAAAAATTGCGTCAAATTATGCACAACATCCACGAATCCTGCGTCCGCTACGGCACCGAAGCCGACGGATACGTAAATTACGTCAAAGGCGCCAACATTGCGGGCTTTGTCAAAGTGGCCGATGCCATGCTGGCTCAGGGCTACGTCTAATCCGGAAATTTTTCATTGACCAAACCGCTCTGCGCCGTGCAGGGCGGTTTTTTTTGTTCCGGCACATCCGACCGGCTTTATTTGTACAACAAAAGCTTTTACAAAATATCCAAACTCCCCTTCCCTTCACGAACAACCACGGGTTCGTCGCCCGTAAGGTCGATAACTGTTGAGGGCGTTTTGTCCAAAATGCCGCCGTCGATGACCGCATCCACCCGGTGGCGCCACTTTTCGTAAATCAGTTCGGGGTCGGTGGTGTATTCATTGAACTTGTCATCATTCCTGATGGAAATGTTTACGATGGGCGCTTCGAGCCGCTGCAAAATCTCTTGCAAAATGGGGTTGTCCGGTATGCGGAACCCGATGGATTTACGTTTGTCGAACACCTTGGGCAAACGGTGCACCGCCGGCAAAATGAAAGTATATGGCCCGGGCGTGCCGCGCTTGATAATCTTGAATGTGGGCGTATCGATTTGGCGAATATAATCGGACATTTGGCTCAGCGAATGAAAAAGCAGCGTAAAATTGGCCTGCTGCGGTTTGACGCCCTTGATGCGGGCCAAACGTTCCACAGCCCTGGCTTTGGTGAGCATGGCGCCCAATCCGTAAACCGTGTCGGTGGGATAAATGACCAACCCGCCATTGCGAAAAATTTCCACGGCTTCGTCGATGGGCACCGGATGCGGATTGTCGGGATAAATTTTGATATAACGGGCCATAACCTCTATTTTCTATCAAAGATAACAAAAAACACGATTCGTTCGTTAGGTCAATAAACCGGTTTGATGGGTTTAAACTAACTTTGCATTCGCAAGTCCTTGTATGAAAACTCCGTTCTACATAAAAAGCATTTGGCAAAAATCAACGCGCACCCTTGCCGGGCTGTTCCGCCAACGCTCCCAACGGCAAGCGCTCTTGGCTGCTATTGCCGTGGAATTATTGCTTATTCTCTGGCTTGCCATGCTACATTTTCCCGCTCTGCCCCGCGAAGAACGGATGGAAATCAATTTCCAAACCGAGGATTTTGATTTTGACCAACTTAAACCACCTCCACAAGAAAAAATTCCCGACATCAGCAAATATCTCAACAACAATCGGCTGAGCACGTTGGCGTCGAACGAATGGCAGGATGAAAATTGGGAAACGGAAAGCCGGAGTTCACAAACCGAAGCCCAAACGGAAGACGAAACCGACAATGAAGAAGAAATCCCGGACGACGAAGGCCCCGCGGAACAACCACAACTCAAACCCCGTATCGCCAATCCTGCCGACCGGGCTACAAATCCCCAAAAACTGGTCAAGGAAAAAAGTTTCAAAGGTGCCAGCCGCATCAAATACTATGTGCGAGGCCGTTGGAAAGTGGCACTAAGCAATCCCATTTACACCTGCCCCGACGATATGCACGGGTGGATTTCGATCAATATTCAAGTGGACCGACAAGGTAAAGTGGTCCGTGCCCAATACGACCCCAAGCGTTCCACATCTTCCAAGGAATGCCTCATCGACGCCGCCTTGCGCTACGCCCGTCGCACCCGTTTTAATGCGGATCCTAACGGCCCGCCACTGTCGTATGGATATATCAGGTATTTGTTTTGAACAAAATTTCATACCACCGATTATCCGTAACTTTGTCCCGCCTATGGAATTCAGCTCACGGCTTTTGGAAAATTTGGTCAACGAAATTGCCACCTTGCCGGGTATTGGTAAACGCACGGCGCTTCGTTTGGCCTTGCATTTGCTCCGCCAACCCGAAAACCGCGCCTTGCAATTGAGCGAAGCAATACGCCGCTTCCGCACCGAAATCAAACGTTGCCACATTTGCCACAATATTTCCGACACCGAAACCTGTTCCATTTGTGCCAATCCGGCCCGCGACCATACGACCGTGTGTGTAGTGGAAGACATTCGCGACGTGATGGCCATCGAACACACCGGTCAATACCGCGGCGTGTATCACGTGCTGGGCGGTTTGATTTCGCCTTTGGACGGCATAGGCCCCGGCGATTTGTTTATCGACTCCCTGGTAAAACGCCTGACGGACGGCCAAGTGAACGAAGTGATTTTTGCCCTCAGCCCTACGGTGGAAGGCGACACCACCAGTTATTACATCTATAAGCAGGCCGGACATTTGCCTTTGCGGTTTTCGAGTATCGCACGCGGCATCGGCTTTGGCGAAACCCTGGAATATGCCGACGAACAAACGCTGGCACGCAGCATCCAAAACCGTGTTCCTTTCGACCAATCGCTCAAATTCTGACAAAGCGTCAGTTTTCCGGGCCGGTATCGATTAAGGTATAATTTTTGAAACTCCAATGACTTGACAAAAACGAACCGAGTATGAGCAATAAACCCGAAATGATTTTCTTCTTTGGCGACGGCGAAACGGCCAATATCCCCACGCTGGACAAAAACGAAATCGACAACCTTAAAATCACCCGGAGCGAATCACTCCCCATACTGACCCTTCGCAACAATAATCTTTTCCCCCAAATCAGCAACCCCATTTCGGTAGGGCGGCCCAAATCCCTGCGCTTGGTTCACGAGGCCTACGAAAACGACCGGCTTATCGGTGTGCTGGCACAAAAAGACCCTTCGGTGGATAATCCCGGCCCCGGCGACTTGTTTCGCACCGGAACCGTGGCCAAAATCCTGCGCATTATTCCCGGCCCCGAACAAGTGCAAACGGTCATTATTCAAGGCATTCAACCCTTCGAAGTGGATGAATTCACCGGCACCGAGCCCTACATCACTGCCCGTGTGCATTCACTAGACGAAATAACGCCCGAATCCGACGCCGAATTTGACGAAACCATCCGCCAAATCCGTCAGTTGGCCATCCAAAGTATCAAACTCAATCCCTCCATCCCCGACGAAGCCATTATGGCCATCGACAATATCCGCGACCCGCATTTCTTTGTCAATTTCGTGGCTTCCAATTTGGATTTACCCATCGAGACCAAGCAAAAACTCCTGGGCACACTCGACATCAAAGAACGGGCCCTAGAAGTCTTACGCCTGCTACGATTGGAAGTGGAAAAACTGAAACTGCGCAATGAGATAGAGAACAAAACCAAAACGGCCCTGGACAAACAATCGCGCGAATATTTCCTGCATCAACAAATCCGCACTATCCAGGAAGAACTGGGCGATGCCACCATGCAGGAAATCGAAGAAATGAAAAAACGGGCCGCCCAGAAAAAATGGCCCGAAGAAGTGGCCAAAACCTTCGACAAAGAACTCAAACGCCTGCAACGGCTCAACCCACAAATGGCCGAATACGCCATTCAACGTAATTACTTGGAATTGCTACTGGATTTGCCTTGGAACACCTATTCCGAAGACCAATTCGACCTCCAACACGCTCGCGAAATCCTGGACCGCGACCACTATGGCCTGGAAGACGTCAAAAAACGTATTATCGAATACCTTGCGGTGCTTAAACTCAAAAAAGACATGAAATCGCCCATCCTGTTGCTCTACGGCCCGCCGGGCGTAGGCAAAACATCATTGGGCAAAAGCATCGCCGAAGCCATCGGACGCAA
>JALVVJ010000178.1 GCA_027023475.1 Flavobacteriales bacterium | reverse complement strand
GTTGAGACACAATGTTATGGTTTCCACTGGCCCATCCGTGAAAAATTATCGTCAAAACCGGGAAAAACTAAACACCTCATTCTTTACCTTCACGATGAGTGGATTTTTCCGGCCTATTTCCCCTTGGTGGGCAAGCACTACGACCACCATAAAATCTTGGCCTATACCACGGCTCAAAATTTGGAGCCCGGGAGTAAGCTTCACCGGATTTACATGTCAAACTTCGACAAACTACGCGAACGTTTGTATTATTTCGACAATTTCTGGGAAAAATATCCCGACGAAAACATTCCCTATAATCAAGTGAGCATCTATCCGTATCAAACCGGTGTGATGCCGGCCTTACTAGCCGTGCTGTTGTTTGCCAAATTCGGAAAAACATTGGAACATCCCGACCAAGTAGTGGATTTCGTGACCGTGAGCTACTATTACAAATTTTCGTTACACAACGGAAAACACGACATCCATCCCGAACCCAACGGCAAACATCCGGTTATATATGTCGATAACCCGGAAGCCATACGGCAATATTGGACACAGAACGACCGCCTGGTTTGCCTGGAAACGGGCATTCTGAAACCACGCTATATTGTGGCATTCAAAGGCCGAAAAATCAATGCCCTGCAAAGCCTGTGCAACCCGCGATGCAAAGTGCTTGCCGTAAACGACCCGTCGTGGATATTGAGCGGACACGGCGGACATCTGTCGCCGGGCGGCAGTTGGCACTGCTATGTCAGCCAATGCGCCGATGCGGAAAGCCGGGCATTGGTGGATAAATTTTTGCCATTTGTAACCGGAAGATACGCATCCAAACGCGAAGCGGTTCGTGTGTATTTGCTGTATTACTACTGCAAGTGGAAGGAAGAAAAGCGGAATATAATACAGGAACTAAGAGACCGTTTTGGAATATAAATCCCGCGCCAGCGGGCGTAGCGGTATCCTTGCGCGGCAGCCGGCGAAAGTTTTTGTGCGGCGGCGGAGTCTCCGAGCTCCGACGAGGAGGCATACGCACGCCGCTATACAAAAACCGCCGGATGCAAGCAAGATAATAGCGGAGCACGCGGTCCCGGCATCGCGCAAGCGATGTACGGGAGGCGCCCCAAAAAAAACCGCCCGCCTTGCGGCGGACGGTAGCATACACACATCAATGATTAGCCCTATGTTATGCGACGCTATATACAGATGAGAAACAAAACTCCGTTTAGTTGGCCGATGAAAGCGTTTGAATTTCCTTTTTGATGCGATTCAGTCGTAACAACACGTCCATATAGGCCTCGATGTTTCCGTTGGTCATATAGGCACGGGCGCGACTTTTCAAATTTTCGTATCTTTCAAACAAATTCATCGTATTGGTTTTTTCGGTTAGACATTCATACCTTTGCCAATACCGTGCCAAAAATCACACCGCATTGAAAACCAAATGATTATCCAAAATTCATACCGCTTTTGGCTTGTTCTCGTCCTGTGCTTGGGCGCCACCGGGTTGCAAGCGCAAAACCTGGCCCTGGCACGGCATTACCTCAAAGCCGCCCAATACGACAAAGCCCTGGCCATTTACCGCGATTGGTATGATAACCGGGGCTACCGGCCCGAAGTCTATCGCGGATTGCTTAAAATCTACCTGCAAAAGGGCCGGTTCGACGATGCCGAAAAACTGATCAAGGACGCTTCCGGCCGTTATGCCGTTCCCGAAGCCGGCGTGGATTTGTTTTACGTTTATCAAAAAGCCGGAAAAACCGGTGCGGCCCGCCAACAGTGGAAAACCATAATCGAAAAGGTCAAGCATCAACCCGCCTATGCCTTGATTTATGCCCGCCGGCTACGCGCCTACGGCTATACCGACAAAGCCCTGCAACTGCTGCGCAATGAAGAAAAACGCAAACCCTCGCCCGGCATTTACCTGGAAATGGGCAATTTGTATGCCGAAAAATTCCTCCCCGATTCTATGATGCGCGCCTACGTGCGGGCGGCGGAAATGCACTCGGGCTATGCAAGCTATATCCAATCGGCTCTTTCGCGATACATCGACGCTAAGCCGGACAATCCCTATGCCGCGGCCCTGAAACGGGTATTGCTCGAAAAAATCGCGCAGAACCCTGCACCCGCATATTTCCAACTGCTGCTTTGGCTCTACACGCGCCAACAACAATACGACAAGGCCTTTGTGCAAGCCAAAGGACTTTACCTGCGCGGTTTG
The DNA here is from genome assembly GCA_027023475.1 of Flavobacteriales bacterium. Classification (GTDB taxonomy): domain Bacteria; phylum Bacteroidota; class Bacteroidia; order Flavobacteriales; family Flavobacteriaceae; genus JAADED01. The sequence goes on along the minus strand of JALVVJ010000178.1, from coordinate 4,725 downwards.
CTCCGCCCGGTGGATCTTTACCATTTGGCCCTTTCGGCACGGCGTCAGGGCGACAATACCACGGCCTTGACCATTGTTGATTTTTTGCAACAATCGAAGGAAAAAATTCCGCGCCTGCTGGCCGAACAATTGCAAGTGCTCCGGGCACAAATACTGTCGGGAAAAACCGGCCGTGAAAATCTTGACGACTTTGTGGGCCGGTGGAAAGCCGTGGCCGACACTTTGCAATACGACCAAACCCGTTTTGAACTCTACCGCCTGCTCAGCGATTTGCTCATCGAAAACGAACGCCTCGACACCGCCTACCATTGGGCCGATTCCTTGGCCAAAACGCAGGCACCCATCCGTCAGCAGGCCTTTTGGCAAGAACGCAAAGGCGATGTATTGCTTCGACAAGGACAATTTGCCCGGGCGGCTATCGTGTTTACTTTGCTACGCGAAAATTTCCGCTACGACGAAGTCAATTACCGGGCGCTTTACAAAATGGCGCTGGCTTCGTTCCTGGACGGTGATGCCGACTGGGCCCATCGCAACCTGAAACCGCTCAAAAAAGCCGCCTCGCGCGAAATAGCCAACGACGCCCTGATGCTCGATTTTATGATTATTGCCAATCGCGACCCTGCCGATAGTTTGCACCGCGGACTTAAAAATCTGGCGCAGGCCTACTATTATTACTACACCGGCAAACGTTCCGCCCTGCACCGCACGGCCGATTCATTGCGCGGGCTGGCCACATCCAAAAAAATAGCCGACGATTTGCTCTACTTGGAAGCCAAGGCCGAAACACAAGCCGGAAATACTTCCGCTGCCATCAATTATTGGGAACAACTCTTGTCCACCACCAAAGAAAAAATGTTTCGCCAGGAAGCCCTTTACCGGCTGGGCATCTTGTTGCGCGATGCGGGACAAACCGAAAAAGCGAAAAAAATCCTGTTGGAAGTGATCCGTGATTATCCCGAGGGCTTTTATTTCGAACCGGCCCAAAAGGCCTATCGCGAACTGACCGGACAATAAAATTTTCAAGCCATGGAAGCATATTTTTGGTTAATCATCGTAGTTTGGGCTGGCGGATTAAGTGCCCTTTGGCTTTACCGCCGGCACGAAATCCAACGGCTGCTCATCACTTTTAGCGGCGCCTACCTTTTTGCCGTGATCGTTTTTCATTTGCTTCCTGAAATCTACGGGCACGAGGAAACAAATACTTCGCTGGTGGGTGTGTTCATTCTTTTGGGCTTGCTTTTCCAATTGGTTTTGGATTTTTTCTCCCATGGTGTGGAGCACGGACATAGCGGCAAAACTCATGCCCACACGCTAACCGCCGGAATTGTGCTCGGCTTGTTCCTGCACGCTTTTACCGAAGGCCTTCCGGTGGCCGATGCCCATCATCATGCCTATTTGTATGCCATACTGGTGCACAAATTTCCCATCGCCCTGACCTTGACCGCCTTTCTGAAAAATGCCAAAATGCCTCCCATTAAAATGTGGAGCTTATTGACGGTCTTTTCGCTTATGTCGCCTTTGGGTGCTTGGGCAGGCGAACATTTTCCCGTGTTTGCCGGACATCATGGCTTGGTATCGGCCTTTGTGGTGGGGGTGCTTACGCACATCAGCACCACCATATTGTTTGAATCCGACAGCGATCACCGGTTCCACCTCTATAAATTTTTGGCCATCCTCGTCGCCTTCGGTTTGGCCTATTTGATGTAATTTTGGTCAAATTCATCCGACGCTATGCCCAAGCATTTTACACAGAACGATTTTTTGCTATCCGAAACGGCCGTCCTGCCCGGTAACGAAGTTTTGGAACTACAAGCCGAAGCACCTTCCAATATAGCACTGGTCAAATATTGGGGTAAAAAATCCGGTGGTGTCCAATTGCCCATGAACGCTTCGCTCAGCTTTACGCTCAGCCGTAGCAAAACCCAAACGCGGGCACGCCTAACGCCCTTGGAAAAACCCGCCGGCCAAGTATCCTTCGACGTCCGGCTCGACAGCCGGCCTCGCCCGGATTTTGCACCCAAAATGGCTCAATTTTTTGAACGCATAGCTCCTTATGCGCCCTACATCCGCTTTTACCGGTGGGAAATCGACAGCCATAACAGCTTTCCGCACGGCAGCGGCATTGCTTCGTCGGCCAGTGGCTTTGCCGCCATGGCCCGTTTGGTAATGCAATTGGGCGAACAATTGGGCCTGGCTTGCAACGGCGATTTTTGTGTAGCCAAAACATCCTTTTTGGCCCGTTTGGGCTCGGGCAGTGCGGCACGAAGCGTTGCGGAGCCACTGACGCTTTGGGGCAGGGACGATAACTTCCCGGAATCCAGCGACCTGTATGCCGTGCGCCCCGCCTTTGATTTGCATCCGTCCTTTGATGATGTTCGCGACACCATCGTGCTTATCGACCGGGGGGTCAAGCCCGTTTCCAGCACGCGCGGGCATGAACTGATACATCAACATCCGTTCCGCAAAGCACGCTTGGAAACGGCCCGGAAAAACCTCCTTGCATTGGCCGGTGCTTTGCAAACGGGCGACTGGGAGGCCTTCGGCCGCGTTTTGGAAGCCGAAGCCCTGATGCTCCACGCCCTGATGGCCACCTCCAATCCACCCTACATCCTGATACAACCCGAAACGCTTCGCCTGATTCGCGATTTGCAAGATTGGCGGAACCGCACCGGCCGGCCCGTTTACTTTACCTTGGACGCCGGTGCCAACGTGCATTTGCTGTACCCCGCCGCCGAACATCAAGCGGTTTTGGATTTGTTGGAAAACAGTTTACCCGAAGTTTTTGCCGCCAAGCAATATATTCCCGACAAAGTAAAATCCGGCATTGATTAATCCGTATTATTTCTCCGTGCAACGCTGTGCCGTAATCAGTGAAACACTATGGAAAAATTTTTTATAAACCACAGAGGGCACAGAGTAAATTTTCACAGCGTAACACAGAGGATAAAATTCCCGTATGACTGCAAGATTGCAAAATAGCAATGTCCTTCAATTTTTACAGTAGCGGAAAGAAAAAAACTCTGCGCGACTCTGTGCCGTACTCTGTGCGACTCTGTGGTTAAAATTTTTAAAAACCACAGAGGACACAGCGTTAATTTCACAGAGTATCACAGAGGATAAAATTCCCATGTAACTGTGCAAGATTGCAAAATAGCAATGTCCTTCAATTTTTACAGTAGCGGTAAGAAAAAAACTCTGCGCGACTCTGTGCCGTACTCTGTGCGACTCTGTGGTTAAATTAAAAGGAACAAACCACAGAGGACACAGCGTTAATTTCACAGAGTAACACAGAGGATAAAATTCCCGAACAATTGTGCAGAATTGCAAAAAAGCAATATCCTTCAATGTTTACAGTAGCAAATTAAAAATAATTTAAAAAACTCTGTGATACTCTGTGCCGGACTCCGTGTAACTCTGTGGTTAAATATCAAACCACAAGGTAACACGATATTCCTTGTTACACCTTCCTCCCTGCCAATTGCATGGCAAGCGCTTCCAAATGACGCTTTGTGGTTTCGTGCAACGAAGTCTTTTCCAGCAAATCAAGCCCGCGGCGGGTATAGGCATCAATGGCGGTACGGGCCTTGTCGTCCGCCTTCAACCGCGCAAATAGCAACCGAATGGCCGCTACTTCATCCTCGGTTTTTTCGGTCCGGTTATAGCGCCGGATAAAATCCTCCCGCTCATTTCCGCTCAGCGCTTCCAAAGCCACCACAAACAGAAAAGTTTTTTTGGCCTCGCGAATATCGCCACCTATGCGTTTGCCGAAACTTTCATCGCCAAAGGTGTCCAACAAATCATCGGCAATTTGAAAGGCCAATCCCAAGGACACGCCCGCATCGAACAAACGTGAAATATCCGCACCGGGCGCTCCCGCGGCCAAACCGCCGAAAGCCATGGCCAGCCCCAAAAGCACGCCTGTTTTTTTGCGGATCATTTCCAGGTAGGCCTCCCGGCTCACTTCCGCCATCGCTTCAAAATCCATATCCTCCTGCTGGCCTTCGCAGAGTTCCAATGCCGTGCGGTTAAACATGCTTTGCATGGACTTGAAAACCTGCGGCGGATAGTTTTCCAATTGTTGTTGAGCCACATGCACCATGGCATCGCCCGAAAGAATGGCCGTGTTCAGGTTCCAACGTTTGTGCACGGTGGGTTTTCCGCGCCGCAAATCGGCCCGGTCCATCACATCGTCGTGGAGCAATGTAAAGTTGTGAAAAATCTCCACCGCCGCTGCCGCGGGCAAGCATTGTTCGGCCATAGCACCATAACCTTGGCCTACGGCCAAAGTGAGCACCGGCCGGATACGCTTACCGCCCATCGAAAGCACATAAGCTATGGGTTCATACAAACCGCGGGGATGTCCGGGCAAGACCAGGCGGCTCAGGTAATCCTCAACTTGCTTGCGGTAGCGGTCCCACATTAGCCCTTGTGGTTTTCGGCAAAAAATTCGTAGAAATACGGAATCGTCTCAATCCCTTTGAGAAAGTTCCAAATGCCAAAATTTTCGTTGGGCGAATGAATCCGGTCGGAGTTGAGCCCAAAGCCCAAAAGCACCGATTTGCTTCCCAATTCTTTTTCGAAAAGCGGCACGATGGGAATGCTGCCACCGGTGTAGAACGGATACACTTTTTTGTCGAAAGTTTTTTCCAACGCTTTTTGCGCCGCCACATAGCCCGGATGGTCGGTGGGCATCATATAGGGATAACCGCCGTGGAAATCCTTCAC
>JALVVJ010000177.1 GCA_027023475.1 Flavobacteriales bacterium | reverse complement strand
CTGCTTGAAAAACTTATTACCAAACCCCGGGAACGCTTTTCGGGTTCCACCCTTGGTTCATCCACTTTCCGTAAGCTTTTTGTAGACAGGGAGAATGATTTGACCAAAAAAAATAAAAGTATCCCTTTGCCCGACAAGGAACAAATCGACGCCCTTCGTGCCCGAATACACGAAATTTTCCGCCAATACCTTTGGCTTACGGCCCTGCGCAAAGGACTTCGTCCTTTGGTATTGATCGAAGAAATTGTTCGCGAAGTGGAACGCTACAAAGAAGAAAACGACCTCCTGTTTATTTCCGACTTCAACAAAATTATCCGCCGGGTAGTAACGAACAATCCCGCTCCCTTCATCTATTGGCGATTGGGCCAACGGCTCAAATACCACTTTATCGACGAATTCCAAGACACATCGCGCATCCAATGGGAAAATTTCCTTCCGCTTTTGCAAGAAGTATTTTCGGGTGCGTTCGGTGCCTCCGATCCCGGACGCGTAACCCTGTTCGGCGATGCCAAACAATCCATTTACCGTTTTCGCGGCGCCTTACCCGAACAATTCATCCGTTTGGCACTTCCGCCTTCCAATCCCGCGGCATCCAATCCCTTTGCCGCCGAAAAGGAAATTGTGCAAATGGATACCAACTACCGCAGTTTGCCGGCTGTGGTGGATTTCAATAACAGGTTTTTTGCTTTCGCCGGTTCCTACTTGGATGATTTTTACCGCAGTGTTTATACACCGGAAAATCTACGCCAAAAAGCTTTCCGTAAGGATGCACACGGCTATGTCGAAATTCGTTTCACCGACAAGCCCGGCAAAGACGACGACGAAGCGGATTACAAGCAAATTTACCTCGACCGCCTGTTGGATCAAATCCGCGATTTACGCCGGCGCGGTTATGCGTGGAAAGACATTGCCATTTTGTTCCCGCGCAACAAACACGGCGCCTTGATTGCCGAACGGTTGAGCACGGAAAACATCCCCGCCATCAGTGGCGACGCCTTGGCCGTGGGACTCTCGTCCAAAGTGCAATTGCTGGTGCACTTGCTGGCCGAACGTCATCATCCTTCCTACGAAAATCGCTTCGAATTACTTCGATATTGGGCTGCGGTCGAAGGCCGGGAAATGGACGCCGGTTTTTTTGATGCGGCACGGGATTTGACCTTCGGCCAATTGATGGCCTACCTAAGCGGCAAAACGGATGCCGCCCGGATCCCTTGGGCCGAATTAACGCTTTTCGACTTTTTTGCCACCGCTTACGAATTTTTGGATTTACAGCGTGGAGGCGAAGATGCCTACATCCGCTTTTTTATGGATATGATACGCCAAAACGACCGGCGGCTTGCCGATACCGCTTTCCTGCACGAATGGGAGAGCTATTTGGCTTTTAAACCCGTTCCGGGCAATGAAACCCTGGACGCCATACGGCTGATGACCGTCCACAAAGCCAAAGGCCTTGAATTTCCGGCCGTTATTTTCGCCTTTCCCAAATACGAACTGCAATCCAAATCCCGCAGCGGAAGGCCGGATTATGTTTGGATCGAAACTTCCGGCAATAATGAATTGCCCCCATACATCCCCTTGGAATTGTCCGACATCAAGCGTTTGGCACTTTTGGGCGATGAAAGTTTCGAGGAAATCTATGCCGGAGAAACCCGGAAAAGTTTATTCGACACCACCAACCTATTCTACGTGGCTTTTACACGTGCGCGCGACGAACTCTACGTTTTTCCCTACGATATTCAAAAGCCCTCCAAGGACGGGACACTAAGCGATTTCCAACAAATCCTCTCGGATTTTGTGCTGGAACACGAAAATTATGACGAAACCAACCAACGCTTTACCGTTGGAAGCAAAATCCAGAGGAACAATACCGGCCCATCGGCACCTCCGGGCGAAAATTTTCCCACGCACTATCGCCACTTGGATTGGAACACGGGCCCTTTCCTGCTTAGCACGTCCAAAGCGGAATTTTCCGGAGCCCGCGAAGCGGCAAAGCACGGCCGCCTGCTTCACGAATGGCTGGCACGCATCCGCTACGCCCCCGATGTGGAACGCTACCGGAAATCGCTCCAAGCATATCCCGGTGTGTTGCAAACCTTGGAACAAATCACCCTCCATCCACGGCTCGAAAAATATTTTCATCCGCCCTACCGGATTTTGACCGAACGCGGGCTCGGCCAAATGCGCGACGGCGAAATGCTGAGCCGCCGCCCCGACCGTATTTGCCTGCTTCCGCAAACCCGCGAAGTGGCTTTGATCGATTACAAAACCGGCCAACCCCGCCCGGGCCACGAAAGCCAAATGCGCGAATATGCCCGTATGCTTCGCTCTGCCGGTTATAGCATTGTCGATGCCTTGCTGGTTTATACCGGTGAAAATAAAGTGATGGTAAAAGATGTGGATATTTAATACCCTCCCGAGGCCTTCCCGCCTTGGGCGATTTGCTTGGCCGACGATGTGCCCAGCCGTTTTACGCCCATTTCAATATAGCGCACGGCATCTTCATAGCTACGAATACCACCGGCCGCTTTTACCGGCAGCGGATCGGCATTTTCGAGCATAATGGCAATGTTGTGCGGTGTGGCTCCGTTGGGTTTTCCGTTTTCGGTTTGGTAAAAACCCGTGGACGATTTCACAAAAACCTTATCCGCGGCACCCGGCCCCAGGGTTTGCAATACCGTATCGCGAATCAAAGACGTCAATCCGGCAATTTGCTCGTCGGTCAGGGCGGCGGCTTCGATAATCCATTTGACTACCTTGCCATTGCGTAGGCCCAACAAACTGCCTTCGAAAACCTCCTTTTTGACCGAATCCGTTTCCCCTTGCCGATAAGCCCTGTAATTGACCACAAAATCCAATTCGTCGGCGCCGTCGTTGATAGCCTTTTGGGCTTCGGCGATTTTGAGTTTCCACGGCCTTGTTCCTTCGGGAAAATCGATAACGGTGCCCACTTTTACATCCGCACCGGCCTCATCGATCATTTTGCGGGCCAAGGCCACATATTCGGGCCGTATCATCACCAGGTAAAAGCCCTCGTCGATGGCTTCGCGGATGGTGTCGATAACCTTTTGGCGGTTTTCTTCTTCGCTCAATCCGGCCTGTCCGGCGGTTTTCAAATAAGTGCTGTCCAAATATTGTCGAATATCCTTCATTTGTGTCAAAGTTTTATGCAAAGGTAACCAAAGCGTTTAATTTTTTTTGGGCGCCTGGCCGCAAGCGTTCACGTAAGGTGCCGGCTTTCACCTCCGGTTCATCCGGCACCACGTTCACGCGGCGGCCACCGCGTGCTTCGCTCTTATCTTGCCCTCCATCCGGCGGTTTTTGTTAGGCCGGCGCCGTGGTCTCTTGCGCTGCGAGCCCCCGCCGCCAGCACAAAAAGCACGCCGGCTGCCGCGCAAGGATACCGCTGCGCCCGCTGGCGCATTTCCCGCGCGATAAATCGCTTTTTCCGCGCGATAAATCGCGCGGCTACAATGGGGCATCCGGCCTTGATTGAAGCGTTTGTGTTTATAATTAAGATTCTACCGGAAACATTACAATATAGCCCCCCGCAAAACCCTAATCCAACTTCTCAAACCTGGCATACCGTAGCAATAAAGTGCGTCGTCCCTGATGGTCAAAGTCCACCACCATTTTGTGACCATTGTCGGGGTCGGCAATAATTTCGCGGATGGTTCCTTTGCCAAACTTGGGATGGCGTATTTTATCGCCCGGGTGCAAATCTTCGGGAATTTTTTCAGCTGTTCGGCCGGGAACGTTGCTGAGTTTTTTGAGCTTTTTGGGCCGTATGCTGGCCGAAACGGGACCCGGCGTCCGCCGCGGCTTGGGACGGGTGGTTTTAAATGGTAAATCATCTTCTCCAAAAGTGTCGTCATCCCAAATGGACGAGGATGATGTCCCCGACAATGTGGCCGTATCCAAAAATTTTTCATCGATTTCATCCAAAAACCGGCTGGGTTCGGCAGGTTCGCGCCTGCCCCAACGCGAACGGTTAAGTGCATAGGTGAGCATACAACGTTTTTTCGCGCGGGTAATGGCCACATAAAGCAAGCGGCGTTCTTCTTCCAAATCCTTGCGGGAGGTTACGCTCATCATGGACGGAAACAGGTTTTCTTCCAGTCCGGCGATGTAAACAAACGGAAACTCCAATCCCTTGGACATGTGGATGGTCATCAAAGTAACCTTGTTGGGGTCTTCGTCTTCGCGGTCTTGGTCGGTGAGCAGGGCCACTTCTTGCAAAAAACCCGACAGCGAAGGGTCGCCATCGGCCAGTTCGCGTTGGGTTTCCAGGAAATCCTGCATAGCGTTAAGGAGTTCTTGCACGTTTTCCACGCGCACCATCCCGTCGATGGGATCATCTTTTTTGTAGGCCTCCAACAGGCGTGTTTCTTTGAGGATTTGCTTGGTAAGCTCAAACACGTTGAGTTCCTGCGAACGTACTTGGAAACTCCGTATCATAACGGCAAAGTCGGCCAGCTTGCGCCGGATGCCCCCGTTGATGGGCACTGCCGGATATTGATCCAGGTGTTCGATAATGTCGAAAAGCGGTTTGCCCGCCTTGCCGGCGGCCACGGTGAGTTTGTCCATGGTGGTGAGCCCGATACCACGAGCCGGAAAGTTGATAATACGGCGCAGGGCTTCTTCGTCCTGCGGGTTGATCAACAACCGGAGGTAGGCCAACACATCCTTGATTTCCTTACGTTGGTAGAAAGAACGGCCCCCGTAAATACGGAACGGAATACGGTCTTTGCGCAATGCATCTTCCAAAGGACGCGATTGGGAATTGGTGCGATACAGAATGGCAAAATCGCTATATGTCGCACCGTGCCGTGCCATTTGTTCGCGAATATCCTGTGCAATGATGTGGGCTTCGTGCCCTTCGGACGAAGCGCTGCGCACAATAATTTTTTCACCCGCTTCGTTGGACGTCCACAAGGTTTTTTCCAGACGTTGGCGGTTGTGGCGAATCAATGAATTGCCGGCGCCTACAATATTTTTGGTAGAACGATAGTTTTGTTCCAATTTATAGACCGTGGCGTCGGGGTAATCCTTTTTGAAACGCAGGATGTTTTCGATATTGGCACCGCGGAAGGAATAAATACTCTGCGAATCGTCGCCCACTACGGCAATGTTGCGATGGTAATCGGCCAAGGCGCGGATGATCATATATTGCGAATGGTTGGTATCCTGATACTCATCCACCAGGATATAACGAAACAGCCGTTGATATTTGGCCAGGACTTCGGGAAAACGGGCCAGGAGTTCGTTGGTTTTCAGGAGCAAATCGTCAAAGTCCATGGCATTGGCCTTGAACAATTTTTCGTTATACCACTTATAAAGTTCCAAGAACATAGGCCTTTTGGCCATTTCGTCCTGCTCCATGAGTTCCGGCGTCCGAGCATAGACCCGTGGCGTAATCAGGTTGTTTTTCATCATGGAGATGCGCGCTTGGATCTGCTTGGGTTTATACACATCCTTGTCCAATCCGCGCTCTTTGACAATTTGTTTGAGGGCTTTAATGGCATCCTCTTGGTCGTAGATGGTAAATTGCGGTGTGTAGCCCAGTTTGTCGGCTTCGCGGCGAAGGATACGTGCAAAAATGGAGTGGAAGGTGCCCATCCACAGATTACGTGCTTCGGAAGGCCCTACCACTTGGGCGATACGTTCCTTCATTTCGCGGGCGGCCTTATTGGTAAACGTAAGGGCCAAAATATGGAACGGGTCGGTTCCTTGAAGCATCAGGTAGGCAATACGGTAGGTGAGCACGCGGGTTTTCCCCGACCCGGCCCCGGCAATAATCATCAACGGGCCTTCGGTGTGCATCACGGCTTGGAGTTGCTGCGGATTAAGGAGTTTTTCGAAATCAATCACCGGAAAACCGAAATTTGGACAAAGATAGCGGATAATTTTGTTGCCACGCCATCCGGGTTGAAAAGTGAGAATAATTTTTAGGGCGCCGGCAGGGCTGTCCGCTCATATTTTCCTCGGCTGCACCGGCATTTCGGCGCTACGCGCCCCCGCAGTGCGTGGGCCTTCTGATGGTCGCCTCCGCCGGACGAGAAAACCTGCGTCGCCAGCATCGATTCAAGCAGAAAGCATCCCGATTATATGGTAATCGTTGAAAAAACCTTATTATTCTGCACAAAAAAAGCGCCTTCCGGACCGGAAGACGCCTTTGGCAAACGGGTTTATTTGTCCAATTTATTTTTTTCGCAAAAAATAATCCAAGCTGTATTTCCCTCCGCCGAATGCAAAGAGTGCAAACAACATTAAGCCATAATACAAAGGTATTTCAAATCCGTTGTTGCCGGCCTCAAAACCATGCCGCAAATGCACGGTCGTAATGGCCACAAACATCACGAATATCAATGCCACGCTTATGTAGCGGATACCAAACCCCAGAACAAGCAGAATCACACCCAGCAATTCGGTGGTTCCGGCCAAGTAAGCATTCAGGTGTGGAAAAGGATAGCCCAAACTATGAAACCAATTTCCCACAGCTTCCATATCTTGCCATTTCATCATGGCCGGGCCAAAAAATCCGTAAGCCAAAATCAAACGTAAAAGCAACAGGGCAAGGTTCTGGGAACGCGTGGCCGTAAGGTTCAAATAATGATTGATCTTTCCTAACATAGTGCTTGATTTTAGTTACCACTGCCGCATTTGCCGGCACCGCATTTGGATTTGGTCGCTTTTCCTCCTCCGCACTTACCGCTACCGCATTTGGCGTCACCGTGTCCGGACATGGACCGGTCAAATTCGGTTTTGGACACAAATCCATTTCCGTCGGCATCCATTTTTTGGAACTTTTTCAAATGTACGTCCCTGAAATAGGTTGACCATAAAAGTGGAAAATCTATGAAGAAAAAAGTTAAAGTAATTAACAAACGTCGTTTTTACACGCCCGATTTCAAGAAAGAGATAGTTTCTATCTTTGAACAAG
>JALVVJ010000176.1 GCA_027023475.1 Flavobacteriales bacterium | reverse complement strand
GCGATTTATCGCAGCGGAAAATTAAAGATTTAAAGATTTCCTCAAATGCCAGCGCCATAAATGGCGCTGCCACATTATAATTTCTATGATATGACACTTGTGGAGCCGCGATTTATCGCGGCGAACAAATCAAAAGGTTCTATTAAATTTAAATACCCGCGCGATGAATCGCGCGGCCACTTGAATCGCACAGCTGCATTTTCTCAAAAAATATCCTGTGCCATCGCGATTTATCGCGATGGCAAAAGGATAAGGTTCAAAAAATTAAGGACAGCGCCATAAATGGCGCTGCCACATTATAATTTCTATGATATGACACTTGTGGAGCCGCGATTTATCGCGGCGGTAAAAATTCAATGAACATCCAAACCCGGGCGATAAATCGTGCGGCTACATTTCGCAAAAAAAATCCTGTGGCATCGCGATTTATCGCGATGGCAAAAAAAAAAAGAAAAGGTTCAAAAAAAATTTTGAGGACATCCTTGTGGCGCCGCGATTTATCGCAGCGGAAAATTAAAGATTTAAAGATTTCCTCAAATGCCAGCGCCATAAATGGCGCTGCCACATTATAATTTCTATGATATGACACTTGTGGAGCCGCGATTTATCGCGGCGAACATTTACCAGGAATTATTCTATTCTCCGCGCGATGAATCGCGCGGCCACATGCATCGCGCGGTTACAATAAACATTCAAAATTCGTTTATTATTTGCCGGCGCCATAAATGGACGCCGCTACAAAAAATCCCTGTGGCATCGCGATTTATCGCGATGAAAAAAAAAGAAAAGGTTCAAAAAAATTTTGAGGACAGCCTTGTAGCGCCGCGATTTATCGCGGCGAAAAATTCCTCAAAAAAAATCCCATTTTAATCCCGCGCCATGAATCGCGCGGCCGCATGAATCGCGCTGCTACAATTGTTCCACGTGGAACATTATGGCGTCTTATTCCTTAATCGGAAGAGGATATTCGCCATTAAATTCTTCTAAAAATCTACCTTTGAGTGAAATAGATAATATTATTTTACCTTTTCGATGGAAAAGTTTTATGTTGCCGCCATTCAATTTCTTATATCCGGCCCCAGCCATGAAAGCTTGCAAACCAAAAACGACTTCATCGGGTGGAATAATATAGTGTTTGCGATTGAATATCAGTGGGTTAGGAATTGGAATATAGAGTTTTAAACCCATACCGCTGTCAGGCAAAGGATTTTTTAAATTTTTGGTGACCATAAGCACTACCAAAGTGGTGTCCTTCCTATCAATAATAACAGGATATGGTTTTGATGCACCGTCCTTTCGTAACCGATATGTTTTCTCGGGATACACATATAACTTTTTACTTATGACCCAATCGCTTTTTACCTGTTTCGAAACCTCGGTTTTGTTTTCGGCTAAATAATATCTGTTTATACGACACTGCATTAACAAAAGTAGTAGGGGAAGAAAAAGAAATATCAACCGAAAAACATCGTTTTTTTGTTTCATAACAAAATTTTTTATAAATTTATAAAACTAAAATCAAACACCATACCGCTATGAAAAAAATACTCGTTCCCGTTGATTTTTCCAAATGCTCGGAAAAAGCCCTCCATATGGCCGCGCAAATCGCCCGTAAAAACAGTTCAGACATCATTCTCTTGCATCTGATAGACCTCCCGTCGGGCGAAATCGGCTTTATGGAAAATGGAACACCCACGGGCCCCGCTGCCATCTTGTTGATGGAAGAAGCGCGTAAAAAATTCGAAGAATTACTCGGTAAGGATTATCTCGAAGGTATTAAGGTCCAGGATTTCCTGGATTTCAACAAACCCGTGGAAGGAATCGCCGAATACGCCGAAAAACACGGTGCCGACCTTATCGTTATGGGTTCCCATGGCATAGGAAAAACCGCAGGATTTTTTGTTGGTTCAAATACCGAAAAAGTAGTGCGAAGCTCTAAGGTTCCAGTATTTGTAGTAAAAAAATACATTGAAAATTTCGACCCGGACCTTATCGTCTTTGCATCGGATTTTAAGGAAAATTGCCACAAGTGTTTTAGTGAATTGATACGCTTCGCTCGTATGTTTGATTCCGAAATACACTTGCTAAGGGTAAATAAACCAACAAAATTTTTAGCTACTTATGAAAGCGAGCAACTAATCCGTGATTTTATGAAACAACACACACAAGAGTATCCCGAAGAAAAAATGTATAAGGCCATTTATGACGATTATTCTATTCAGGAAGGCATTTTCCATTATGCAAACGAAATAAATGCCGATATGATTGCACTGAGCACACACGGCCGTCAGGGATTGTGGCATTTCTTACAAGATAGCATCGCCGAAGATGTGGTCAATAAGGCCGACCTGAATATTATAACGTTCAGAATGGAAAAATAATCGGAACAGGATTGTTTGGATCATCCGCCGACAGGATAATTCATTTTATTTATCTGCCCGCACGTAAAATTTCCCAAAAATACCCTTTCAATCCCGCGCGATGAATCGCGCGGCTACATAAAGAAACACTAAAACCCCCTTTATTACTTGCCGGCGCCATAAATGGCGCCGTTACATTTTTACAATTATCCTAATAAAACAATTGTTATGCCGCGATTTATCATGGCGATATACCCTACAAAAAATTATCCTATTTCAATCCCGCGCAATGAATCGCGCGGCTACATTATTAACATTTAATTCTTTGTGGCATCGCGATTTATCGCGATGACCATTTACCATAAATTATTCAATTCCCCACGCGATAAATCCCACCTAAAAAACCATTATAATCCCGCGCGATGAATCGCGCGGCTACATAAATCGAGCGTCCACATAATTCACGCGGCTACATTAACAAAATATATAGCAAGGCGATTGTGGCGACGCGATTTATCGCATCGATAAAACATCATAAATTCTTTGATTACAACTCCCCTTTATTCCTCCAATCGAATCCGCCGGTAATTGGCAGGAATATGAAACCGAATATCAATATGATCGGGAAATTTAACCCGCTTCCACTCAATCCGGGCGGATTTGGGTCCCGAAAACAATAAAATTTCATTGGGAATCAAGGTTTCTTTGTCATAATACGGATAACGGATAAGCAAAGGGAAATCCTTGTATTGCCATAAACTTTCGTAAACTTTAAACAAGGAATTTACCTTAGTTTTTTGCAAAATCCCGTCCGTGTTTCCCGGAATAATTTCAGCCGCATAATCAGCGGAGGTTTGCAGTTGAATTTCGGCTTGCCCATTTTCCAAAATGCCGGCATCAACGTTGCCTAAAAGCGCATCTTGTAGCATCTGAAAATCCAAAGGAATCCCGAAGCGTTGCGCCAAAAGAGCAGGGTCACCCTCGAAAGCCGTCCGGTTGATGTTTTCGTAAAATGCCGCCTTGCCCGGTGTAATCAACACACGGCCCACCGGTAGTCCGAATTTGGACAAAGCCAACATAATGGCCGTATCCTTGACATATTCCAACGTGGCCGTTAGACTTTGTTTTTTTTGCCCGTCGTCAAAACTGATTTTTAATTTGGCGTGAATATAAGGCACTTCGGTGCGTGCCAAACGGATTTTTTGTATCATTTCGTTGCGCATAATCTGTTTTTCGGGTATTTCGGTCTTGGGGGTGCGTTTGAACAGTCCGCACGAACTCAATCCGGCGGATAGGAAAAAAATCAACCCCAATAGGCGAATTCGCATCGTATTATTGTTTTTCCAGCAGCTTACGATAATGTCCGGCCTTTGCCCGCTCACCCGTGTGTTCGTAAATACGGACAAGCAAAGTCAAATATTGCCGGTATAATTTCGGATCAACCGATGCAAAGTCTATGCCGTTTTCCAATAAGCGGGCCGCTTCCTGCCAATGACCGGTTTCGGTTCCCGCCCGTGCAGTGATGAGAATAAGCTTGGCATCAAACGGAAAACGTTCCACCAATTTATTTCCGGTTTCCCAGCGCCTACCGGGCGGGATTTGTGCGGCATTTTGCAAAAACTGTTCGCGGTCGGGTAGGCGAGACGTGCTTACCTCAACCTTTTGGCCCGAAGGTGATGTGGCGCTTACTTGCGTGTTTATTTTTTTGTGAAGCCGTCGCGATTCGGCCCTGAAATTCCGGCGGAAAGCATCGACCAAGGCGGGTTGAACACGGCAGGCCGAATCCAAAAACCGTTTTGCCGCCTCGTTTTGCCCTTGCGCCAAGCGGTTGAGCGCCAAATAATAATAAACCGAACCCACCGTGTCGGCCATACGCAAACATTGGGTCAATTCGCCCTCGGAACGTTCGTATTCAGCCGTGACATAATGATAAACACCGTGCAAATAAAGCCGGTTAAACTTTTCAAAAGGCGTTTCACCGCGTTGCGCCGTCAGAAATTGGTTTGCACCCAATAAAATCAATAGCAGAATATATTTTCTCATTCCTTTCCCGATATTTCGGAATAATCACCCAAACTTACGGGCTGGGTCAAATCGACGATGCGCGTATGATTGCCAATCATACTATGGGAGAATCGGCAGCCCGAAATGTGATTTTGTTCACCGATCAAAGCATCGGAAATGCGGCTATCGGCCACACGGCTGCCTGCGTGAATACTCACATTGGGCCCTATTTCGGAATTCCGGATATGCACGCCCGGGCCGATATACACGGGCGGATGGATGCGCACATTTTCCAACACGGCCTCCGGATGCACCAATTCCGTGCCTTGACGGCTTTCGATGTCCAAAACCGCCCGGTTGGTGTCCAAAGCGGCCCGGTAGTTGCCGAAATCCATCCAACGCTCGATGGTGGCAGGCACAAAAACAAGTCCTTTGCGCAACAAGCTTTCCAAGGCATCGGTGAGTTGGTATTCGCCATTGCGGCGAATATCTTCGTTAATCAAACGGTCGATTTCATCGCGTAGTTGTTCGCCCCGGCGGAAATAGTAAATGCCCACAATGGCCAGGTCGGAAACAAATTGCTTGGGTTTTTCCACAAAACGAACAATATGTCCGGCTTCGTCCAATTGAACCACCCCGAATTGTTCGGGTCGTTCCACCCGCTTGACTACAATCACCGAATCCGCCGACGGGTCTAAATGAAGGGAACCGTCAAACAAGGTATCGGCATAGGCAACAAACACGGGGCCGTCCAAAAAATCCCGTGCCATAGCAATAGCGTGAGCCGTGCCCAAGGCCTCCGATTGGTAGCGAATGTGCCCCGCGGCTCCCAACTCACGCGCCAAAGCCAATAGACGGTTTTCCACCCCGGCACCAAACTCGGGTTTGATGACAAACACAATATTGCGGAAAGACGTATCCAATTGCCGGCCGATGGTTTCCACCAAGCGCTGCACCACCGTTTTCCCGGCTACTTTGATCAAGGGTTTAGGCACCGTGAGCGTATGCGGGCGCAAGCGCGTTCCCCAACCGGCCATAGGAATAATCAGATTCATAGACAAGGTGAGTTTATATCACACAAAATAAAGCATTTCGGCGCTGACAGGCAAACCCGGCGGGATTTTTCGTGTCTTTTTGACGCTCCGAAGCCCTTCGGTCTTCTCCGCGGCTCCGGGAGCCACCTTCGGCGTCTCCCTCCGCGGGCTTCGAAGCCCTTTGGCGCCTTCGCTACGCTCCGGCGCCGCCGGTCTTCTCGCCGGCTCGGGAAACCTTCGCTTCCGACGCCCAATGCAAGGGCCGCGCTTGTTTTCCCTCGCGACCCTCGGAGCCCTTCGGTCTCCTCGGGGGGCGGCGAAACCGCAGGGCGGTTTCGCCTTCAATGTTTACAGTAGCAGATCAGTGTCATTCCGACGGAGCCGCGCAGCGGCGACTGCCTGTCCCACACCGAAGGTCGGGAAGGAATCTCTTCACGGATTGGACAATAGGAACGCAAAATTCCGCCTTGGATGAATTGCCCGTGTCGAGATTTCTCAGTCGTTCCCTTCGGGAACTCCATCGAAATGACACTCTGCTTCAATGTTTACAGTAGCTGAACGGTGTCATTTCGACGGAGCGAGGAGGAAGGACGAGCGACGAGAAATCTCATACTAATAAACCTTAATTTAAAATTTTGTACATTTATAGAAATGAAAATCCAAGCAAAACACAATTATTACGTGTATATATTAACCAATAAAGCAAAAACGGTGCTCTATGTTGGTGTAACAAATGATTTAAAACAACGTTTATATTTTCACAACCATCCTGAACCTTTTTCAAAAGCGATTGCAGCAAAATATAAGGTAAGGTATTTAGTTTATTATGAACATTTCACAAATATTGAAGCAGCTATAAATCGAGAAAAACAAATTAAAAAATTCCGTCGAGAGAAAAAAGTAACCTTGATAAACAAGTTTAATCCAACTTGGAGATTCTTAAATGATGAGGTATAATTTAATGGAGATTTCTCCTCACTGCGTTCGTTGAAATGACAGGTCTCCTTCAATGTTTACAGTAGAAGGCATCAAATCACAAATCGTTAATCATCTGTTCGATGTTTGGTATTCAAGCGCGATTTATCGCGCGCCAAACGCGCCAGGGATGGGAGCGGTTATGCGGTGAAGCGAAAGCCGTATTTTTTGTTCCGGCGGCGGGGGCTCGCAGCGCAAGAGACCACGGCGCCGGAGTTACAAAAACCGGCTTTTCGCAAGCCGCATTTGAGCGGACAGCCCGACGGCGCCGCGTGAACGCCGGCGGGTGCGAAAGCGCTCCGTCGTCTTGAAGCAACCGCCGATGCGTGAACGTAGGCGCCGGGGCGCCCAAAAAATTACCCGTGCATACGTAAACGCTTCTGCAAATAGGCCGACAAAACTTCGTCGAAGGGCGTGCGCACGTCCACCGGATAATAGTCGAAATCGTAGCGGTAGGCCGCATCGCGCAGGCGTTGTTGCATCTCGCGGCGGCGGCGCACATAGTGGGCCCGTATCTCGGACGGATACAAATTGAGCGATTGGCCCGTTTCCAAGTCGCGGAAACGCAGCGGACGGTCGGGAAAGCGGAACAAATCCTCGGTTTCGGCATCGGACACGTGGAAAAAAAGCAATTCGGCCGTTTTGTAGCGCAAATGCTTTAAACTCTCGATCCACGCGTCCATAGTGGTGCCTGTGGCCCAAAAATCGGTAAACAACACGGCCACCGAACGGCGGCGCAGCTGCTCGGCTATCAAATGCAGGTTACGGGCCAGGGCCGTGCCTTGGCGGCCGGGCGTGCGCGACCAAAATTTTTCCAGTTCGGCCAGTATCCGCTGCCGGTGCAAGGTGTTGGTTTTGGCCGCGGTGGACAGTTGTAATTGCTCGTCGAATACGCTCAGCCCTACGGCATCGCGTTGGCGACGCAATATCTCGCACAAGGCCGCCACCGCCACCACCGAAAAACCGATTTTGTTCAACCGGTCCAAATCGTAGGGCTCCACCTGCGGATAATACATCGAAGGCGATGCGTCCAGGATGAATTGCACCTGCATATTGGTTTCCTCGTCGAACTTTTTGATAAAAAACTTGCCCGTTTTGGCATACACCTTCCAATCGATAAAACGGATGGGTTCGCCGGGTGTATACATTTTGTGCTCGGCAAATTCGGCCGAATAGCCGTGAAAGGGACTGCGGTGCAAGCCCGTCAAATAGCCCTCCACAATGCTGCGGGCCAAAAAATCGAGCCGTGGCACCCGGCGGCGGACCTTATTCAGGTGTTTGGCAGATTTCATCCAGGATGTTTTTAAATTCGGCATAGTCGTAGCCCTTGCTTTGCAAGTAGGCGATGATTTTGGTGCGGCGTTTGGCCGGCGATTCGCCGCTGAGCGATTGACGTTTGCGCGCGATAAGCCGGCGCAGGGTGGCGGCATAATCCTCTGCGGGAATTTCGTCCAAGGCCTGCCGGATGTAGTATTCGGTCAGGCCGTGGCGGCGCAGGCCTTCGACGATTTTGCGTTTGCCCCAACGGTTGTGGTAAAACTTGCCGCGGGCATACGAACGGGCAAAACGCAAGTCGTCCAAAAATTGATGCTGGATAAGGAAAGCCACAATGTCGTCCTCCACTTCGGGCCGCAGACGAAATTCAGCCAATTTGCGGCGTACTTCCCGTTCCGACCGGTCACGATACACGCAATAGTCCGCCATACGCTTGCGGATTTGGTCGATGCTCAAATAGGTTTGTTTGGCCGGACGGGAGGTCATTGTTTGATCACTTTTCGCAGGGCCCTGCGGCCGTTCCATTGCACATTGAGCAAATACACGCCCCGGGTCAAAAATCCGGTGTTGAGCGGCACAAAAGGACGAATCTGGTCCAAAACCACTTTGCCGGTCATATCGGTCAGGAAAATACGGCGCACATCTTGCGGACGGCGCACCCAAACGGTCCACCGGGCAGTGATGGGATTGGGAAATTGCAAAATATCGCTCTGCCAGGTATAATCCTGCTCCTTCAAATAATTCGTTTGTCCGATGATAATATGGGTATCGGGATTGATACGAATGCTGTCGGCCGTAAAACCGGGTTGAAGCACGAAGTTTTGCGGATTTTGATTGTGAAAAACAATGGTATCGTAGGTTTGACTTCCGCCGTAAAAACGGATGCGTAAAGGCGTTTCGAAAAAATCGACCGAAGCGTCGGTGGTTTGTTGTTCCAAATTTATGCGATAAACCCCGCCCGAAAGGTTTTGCCAGTGCACATTGTAGTCGGGAAAACCTTTTCCGTATACCCAATCGTTGAAAAATCCGGATAAATCCTCACCGGAATAATTTTCCATTACCGACCGGAAATCCTCAGTGCGGGCATAGCCGTAGGCAAAATCGTTCAAATACTGCCGCAATCCGCCGAAAAACAAGCTGTCGCCCAAGCGGAACCGCAACATATGCAGCACCATAGCGCCTTTCAGGTAGGTGTTGGGCCAACTAAACACCTCGTCGATATCCAGTGTGTCGGCTCCGTGCTTATAGACCCCGCCACCGGGCTCGGCGGTAATTTCGTTAACGGCATAATCACGCCAGGCCTTAAAGGCATCGGCTCCGTCGAAATAATCTTGGGTGAGCGCTTCGGCATAGGTGGCAAAACCCTCGTTGAGCCAAATATCGGACCAACTGCCGCAGGTAACATCGTCGCCAAACCAGTGGTGGGCCAGTTCGTGGGCTACCACACCGCGCCAAAAACCGCCTATGAAAGTAATGGTGGTATGCTCCATACCTCCGCCCCAACCGAATTGGGCGTGTCCGTATTTTTCGTCGGAAAAAGGATACTGCCCGAAGGTGTTTTCGAAATAATCCATAAGGTCGGCCGTAACCGGCAAATCGATTTGGGCTTGGAGACTGTCTTCGGGATACACAAAGTGGCGGATGGGAAAACTTTGGAACAATCCGGCCGTTTGGGTAATTTCGGCATAATCGGTTACGGCAATGGCCACCAAATAGGCCGGAATGGGATGGCCGTGATGCCAACGGGTGGTTTTGATGCCGCCCGAAACGCTTTCGGACATTTCGCGCCCGTTGGAAACGGCCTTCATCCTGTGGCCATCGATTTGGGCCGGGTAACGAATGATGACGTCCACACTGTCGATTTTGTCGATCAAATCCTGCTTGGTGGGCCACCAATCTTTGGCCCCGTAGGGTTCGGAAAGCGTCCACAAGACAGGAACTCCATTATGGCTGTCGGTGGTAAAGCTTCCGTAGCCCGAACTGTCGGGATTGCCGTGATAGAATACTTGCAAACTGTCGGACGCACCGGTATTTACCGTGGCGGGCAAATCAATACGAATTTGGCCGCCAAGCGCCGTGGGCGTCAGCGTAGTGCCGTGATAACGGACGCTGTCGGCCGTAAGCCCCGGTGACATATCCAAAAAGATTTGGCTTAGATCCGCCAAGGCGGTAAACCGGAAAAACACCGAACCGGAAATGCTGTCGCGGCGCGGATCCACAACCAAATCTAAGCGGCCGTAGGTCAAATCGTAATTTCCCGTGTTGGCCGAAGGGCGGAATTGCATCCGTTGGCGGGCCGCATTTTTTTCCCAATTCACATATGCGGGTTGTTTTTGGGCATAAATGCCCCATAAAGAAAAGAACAATACCGCCAAAAATATTTTTTTAAAAAACATTTTCATTGATTTGGATAACTAAAATTACAACATTCCGCGGTATTTGCGGTAAAACCACTCCACGGCAAAGAACAATGCGGCCAGCAGCAGCAACCACCAATGCCGCGTAAGCGGATGTTTTTCGGCCCGGAATTGCACCCTGGGCTTAAAATAGGCCGACTGCAACAAACGCTTTTTCAACTTGTCCACATCCTGCGGAAAATAAAGCGCTCCACCGGTGCTACGGGCCAAACGGGCCAAGGAAGCCGTATCGGTTCCGGTAAAACGCAGTTCGGCAGGCAAACGGTCGATTTCCAAACCGCCGTGGTAGCGCAGGTTATAATCATCGTAAAACACCGTAAAGCGGTAAAAACCCGGCGCCCGCCAAGGAAAAAACACTTTGAACATTCCGCCTTCGTAAACCGGTTTCAGGTTGTGGGTTTTTCCGTCGGGCGTGTGCACTTTGACGCGCAGGCGGGCCGCATCGTTGGGTTCATAGAGCGTGTTGAGCGCGTGAATTCGCAGCACAGGCCGGTGTCCGCGCACATAGTGTTTGGAATAATCCACCCGCAATAAATCTTTTTGCGGTTTGTTCATCAAAAAAAGCCCTATTTTTTTGACCAATGTGGATGTAAAATCCGCCTTTCCGGTGTTTTTGTGTTCAAACATATACCAACGCCAAAGTCCCTGACCCAAGGTAACGGCCGAATATTTTTGCGGTTCCACGGCCACAAGCGGTGCGGCATCGGTGTTGCTGTCGGAACGGCCTTGTATAAGCACCTGTGCTTGGGCCGATAGGTGGATTTTTCCGTAAACATCGCGCAAAGGCGGCAAGGGAAATCCGGGAAACGGCGGCATTCTGAAAAGGCCGGTTTCGTTGACTTTTTTCGGGCGGTAAAGTTCATCGGAAATAAAATCAATGCGTTTTCCGAACCACAAACCGGCCTTGTTGACGGCCGGCCAAGCGGCGTGCACTCCCGTAAACCACCACACCGGTTCTTTGCGGCTGGCCAATTGCCGGACTTGCCGGGCCGACGGCTGCACGGCCAAAATCAAATCGTAGGTTTTGCCCTGGGGTAATTGTGCGGTTATATCGATCCGGTAATTTTTGTCCTGTTCCAAAATACGGCGCAAAACGCCCACATCGGGATGCAGTTTGCCGTAAAGAATAAGGATATGTGCCGTGCGGTCCACGGCACGTATGCGCACATAGCGGACGTTGTTTTGCACGTTTTTTTCGCCGTCCAAAGCTTGGAGCCGGATTTGGTAGCGGTGCCAACCCGCCTTTCGGGTGCGTAGCCGGAACGAAAATTTGCGGTAATTGTCGACGGGCGTCAGCCGGATTTTTTGTTTTTGCAGTATCCGGTTGCCTTCGCTTATGCGCAGTTCGGTTTCCACCGGCTGGCGGCCGTTACGGTAATGCACCGACAGGTTGAGCGGAAAAAAATTGCCCGTAGCGGTGCGGTCGTTGTATTCCACCTGTTTGATTTCCAAATCGGGATAGCGGGCCGTGTCGCCCGTAACCACCGGAAAAATACGCGTATCGCGCATTCTGTTGCCCATATAGCGGTAATCACCGCCGGCGGTGGCCAATCCGTCGGTAAGCAAAATCCAGGCCCGTCGCCGGCCGGCACCGTGCAGGTCGTAAAGTTGTTCCAAACTTTGATGCAGGTTGGTGGCAAGGCGCAAACTGTCGGGCCGGCGGTGGAACAAGCTGTCGGCCAACCAGTATTGGCGCAAGCGGAAATGTTGTTTCAAATCCGCATCATTTATCAAAAATTTGCGCACGCTGTCCGACAAGCTCAAAAAATCCTTTTGCGAAGCCGAAACATCCTGCACCACCACCAGCTCCGGCTTGCTGATGTGCTTGCTGCGATGCACGCATTGCGGATTCCACAAAAAAAGAAAAACCAAAAACAAAGCCCCGCTCCGCACCGCAAAAAGCAAAGGATGCCTGCGCGGCGGATAAATCCAAGCGGAAATGGCCGCCGCCAAAAGGAGCAGCCCCGAAACAATCATTGCGGTCATAGCAGGGCGTAGCGGTTTACATCAGCATTCCGCCGTCCACCGTGAGCACTTGGCCGGTAATGTAATCGCTCAGGTCCGAAGCCAGGAACA
Source organism: Flavobacteriales bacterium (assembly GCA_027023475.1). Taxonomy (GTDB): domain Bacteria; phylum Bacteroidota; class Bacteroidia; order Flavobacteriales; family Flavobacteriaceae; genus JAADED01. Next base: position 14,430 of record JALVVJ010000176.1, on the reverse strand, counting down.
GGCAGGCATTGGCCACGTCGGCGGGTTTTCCGGTGCGGCGCAAGGGAATTTGCGCCTTCCATTCGTCCAGCACCTTTTCGTCGAGCGCGGCCGTCATTTCGGTTTCGATAAAGCCCGGCGCCACCACATTGCAACGGATGTTGCGGCTGCCCAGTTCCTGTGCCACCGATTTGGAAAAACCGATAATACCCGCCTTGGATGCGGCATAATTGGCCTGACCCGCATTGCCGCGTATGCCCACCACACTACTGATATTGATAATGGAACCGGCCCGCTGCTTCATCATCGGGCGAATTACCGCCTTGGTCATATTGAACACCGATTTCAGATTAACGCGAATCACATCATCGAAATCCTGTTCGCTCATACGCAGGAGCAAATTATCCTTGGTAATGCCCGCATTGTTGATCAGCACGTCCAGGCGGCCGAATTCCTTCAAAACCTCTTGCACCAATTGTTGCGATTGTTCGAAATCCGCAGCATCCGACCGGTAGGCCTTGGCTTTGACGCCTTCGGCTTGTAAAGCTTTTTCCAGGGCCAGAGCTTGTTCTTCCGACGAACGGTAGGTAAAAGCCACATCGGCACCGTGGCGGGCAAAAACCAAAGCAATACCACGGCCAATACCCCGCGAAGCGCCGGTGATCAGCACCGTTTTTCCTTCCAAAAGTTTCATAAGCGCATCGTTTTTTTGATTTACTCAAAGATACGGGAAAAATTTTTTGGGCGGTTTAAGATCAAAAAAATAACCTTGAAAATAAAAATAGGATACTTTAACCGGCAAAAAGTCCTACATCCCGGATTTTATGATACTTTTTTTGGCTCAAAGTATCATAAAACCCCATTCCTTTACCGCTTTTGATTCAACGTGCGAATCCGCTTACTACATCTTCAATATTTTTTTTCTTTTATAAAATAAAAAAAGCCGTTGATAAAGTTGGCTGTCAATTCGGTTTGGAACCGTATAGTTTTTTGATTTTCATACGTTTAAATTTAGGGCGCTTTGTAGAAAAATATGTTGAAAAAAACCGGTAAGTTTCCTTGCATTTTCCAAGTGATTTTTTAGTGAAATATTTCCGGCAGAAATCCAAATTTTGTTTTCGAAGGTTTTCAACAAAATTATTCACAATTCCTATCCGGTGTTCCGTGGGCGGATGCTTGCGTTTTCAACATTGTTCAACAATTATCAACAAATACCTTTTTCCGGGTTACTGCGTGTGTCTGACATATATTTTTTTGATGCCCTGGAACCGCTACGCGTTTCCTTGCTTGTCGCCGGGCCGGCGGTGCCGGCCCGGCTTGGTGGCGTGGAGCCGGCGCCTTCCTGCATCCGGTGCGCAAATCCGCGGCTTGTCTCCCCGCCGGCTCCACAAGCCGGCGGCTTCCGGCGGCCAACACCCGGGCCGCGCCTTGTCTTGTTCCGCGGGCTGCGGAGCCCTTCGCGCTTTGCAAGCGCAGCGCTCCGGTCTCCTTGCCGGCTCCGGGAGCCACCTTCGGCGTCTCCCTTCGCAAACAAATGATAATTGGAAAATTTTTTATATTTGAGCGGGAAAAATATTTAAAGCCGGTAGAAAAAACTAACTATACACAACATAATACGGAAAATAAAACAACAAAAAGGTTGGGAAAATGGGAAATATAGGTAACAGGGTAATTATATACAACCGTTGGGCGTCATAAAAAAAGAAGTAAAATGCTACAAACTAGTGTAAGTAAAGATTTTTTAAATTTATTTTATCACGAAGTAAAAGATTATCATCTACTAAAATCGAATAAACTTAATGTATTTACATTAAAAATCAGAAATAATGCTTTCACATACGATGAATTAATAGAGTTATTATCAAACAATTTATACTATTTTGCTTTATCGCGAATAGAATACCAAGAATTAATCTCACAAAATAAATTTGGAACATTAGTCAGAAAAGCAAAAGAAAGATTTAGAAAATATACTGTAAACGAAGGAGAAATTGGTGAAGTCTTACTTTATTGCTTTTTAGAAGCCCATTTAGGTGCCCCCAAAATTCTAACAAAATTAGAAATCAAAACAGCACCCAATGATTATGTAAAAGGAGCAGATGGTGTTCATCTTCTAAAAATTACAGAAAGTGATTATCAATTAGTATTAGGAGAATCCAAATTAGATTCTAATTTAAGAAATGGTATTTACGATGCTTTTAATTCATTAACAAAATTGCTTGAGGAAACTAAGCTGAAGTTTGAGATTGGTCTTGTAAACAGCCAATTAATTAAAGAATCTTTCAATGATACAATGTATAAATTTCTAAAACAAATAATCATACCAAGTGCAAGCGAAGAAGAATATTTTATGGACTATTCGTTTGGTATATTTTTAGGATTTAATATTGAAATTACAGAACAAGAAAAAGAATTAGAAAATAAAGAGTTTAGAAAAGTTATCAGAGAAAAGATAAAAAAAGTAATTTTTGACAATATAGATTCAATAAATTACCAAATTAAAAAAAGCCAATTTTCTGGATATAACTTCTATATTTATATTATCCCTTTTTCTGATTTACAAGAAAATCGCAAAGAACTCATTAATCGATTAACACAATAAAATGAAAATCATAGATAAATTAGTTGAAGATATTTTTGTTGATAAATATTTTATTTCGTTATATCAAAAATGTATTTTATTGTCTGCTGATTATAATATCAATGTATCCCTTTCCCAAAAAATAAAATTTTCAGAAAAAGAATTTAGGGATATTCTGAGATATGCTGATATTTTATCTAATTCTACCGATTCTAATGCTAGAAACAAAGCATACCAAATAATAACTTTTTTAAATCAAGAATATTCTAATAATAATATTTACAAAACTATATCCAAAGCGGTATATGCTAAGTTAGGTAATTATCCTGCAATTAACTATTTAGTTGAAGCTAACAATAATAATGCTTCGTTACCAGTTATTCGAGAAATTGAGAATGAAGCAAAAAAAATAATACAAAAAGTTCCTGACTCAGAAAATTTATATTTTACCGATGCACAATTTGAACTTTTTTCAAAATTAAGCAATACTATTGAATTTAGTTTTTCTGCCCCGACATCTATGGGAAAATCCTTTATCATAAAGTCCTTTATAAAAAAAGTTATAAGAAATATACCCCCGGAAAATTTAGTTATCATTGTCCCGACAAGAGCACTTATCAACCAATTTGCATTAGATTTAAAAAGTGAGTTACAAGAATTGTTAATGAGATATAAATATCGAATTTTAACAAACTCATATGTAAGTGAATTAGCGGAAATTGAGGAACATAATTATATTTTCATATTAACGCCTGAACGACTAATTAGTTATTTATCACAAGAATCAAACCCACCTATTGGTTTTGTTTTTGTTGATGAAGCTCACAAACTAGCAAGTGAAAAAGATGCTCGTAGTGTTACAGTTTATACAGCTATCGAAAAAACTATAAAAAAATATGGAAATATAAAATTGTATTTTTCATCACCTAACGTTTCTAATCCAGAAATCTTTCTGAAATTATTTAGCAGAGATGAAAAAAATATTTATAAAACAAAAGAATCACCTGTTTCCCAAAATTTATACTTTATTGATTTGCAAAATAAAACCATAGAAGTATTTTGGGATAAAAATATTACAAAAATAGAAAACCACTCATTTTTTGAAGGTTTAAGTTCAACAACAGATATTATCAAAAAATTAGGACATAAAAAAAACAATTTAATATATTGCAACAGTAAACGTAGAACAATTTCAGAAGCAAAAAAATTTGCACAAACTTTTAAGAATGAAACAACATCAGATAAAATAATAAAAGCTATTACGCAGATAAAAAATTATATCCATCCAGAATATTATCTTGCTTATCTTCTAAAATATAGAATAGCCTTTCATTATGGTAAAATGCCACAGCTTATTAGAAATTTAGTAGAAGACCTTTATCGTGAAGAAGAAATCAATAATGTTTTTTGCACTTCGACACTACTAGAAGGTGTAAATATGCCAACACAAAATATTTTTATTTTAGATAGTAAAAATGGAAATAATCCTTTATCACCAATTGATTTTTGGAATTTATCAGGTAGAGCAGGTAGACTTGCTAAGGAACTTTATGGAAATATTTATTGTATTAAATTTAATGAGAATGACTGGAGGGATAAAAACATTTTTACAAAAAATGAAGTTACATTGATACCAACAGTTTTAAATAAACTTGAAATAGAAAAAAGTCTAAAAAAAATTGAAAAGGTATTAAAAAAAGAAAATATTAAAGGGACAATTGTAGAGAAAGAAATAATAAGATACATTGCGAATATTATTAGTGTTGATACACTCGAAATTAATTCTAATTACAAAAGCCCATTAATTGATAACTTGATAAAAAATAATAAAGACATAATAATTAAACTGGCTAAGGAAAATGTAAAAGATTATACAATACCTTCATCTATTCTAAATTCAAATCAATCAATTGACTTAGATATTCAGAATAAAGTATTTGAAACACTAAAATTAGAAAAAAATAATGGAAAAACAATAAAACTACCTAGTGATAACATAAATTATGAAACTTGTTTAACAGTATTAGAAAGAATGTATAATCTGTATAATTGGAAAGATGCAGAAAAAAAATTACAAAAACGAAATAGCTTAAAATACTATGCCTTTCTGATGAATCAATGGATAAACGGCTTCGGTTTAAATCAAATAATTTCTCAATCAATTGACCATTATAATAAAAACGATTATAAAATTCATATTGGTTATAATAATAATGGACCAAAATATGAGTTATTTAGAAAAGATAATATAGAACACATAAATATTTTAATTGAAAAAATAATTGAAGATATTGAATATTTACTAAGATTTTTATTTGAAAAATACTTTAATCATTACTATCAAGTTTTATTGAGTTTATTAGGCGAAAATGAAGCTGGTGAAAATTGGGCATCTTTAATGGAATATGGAACTCAGAATAGGATTGCAATAGCATTACAGAATATTGGTTTATCAAGACATACATCATTAGAAATCATAAAAAAAGGCAAAGATGGTTTAATTATTGAAAAAGGTAAACTTAAAAGTGTCAATAAAGAAATTATTCTTTCTAAATTTAAAATTGACTCATTAGAATATGAAGAAATAAAAAGAATATTATAATAACGAACGCCCAACATTGTGTATAAGCAATGCTTCGCACTGCTTATACACATAACCGTTAACCCCTCATTCCCCCTCCCAAAAAACAAATCCCCCCGCCTGCCAAAACGCCCCTTACTTCCGCTTTTGGTATATTTCTTGCACAATTCAAAATAAGCCGATACATTTGCCTGTATATGAAAAACAAAATACATCCCCTGGAACCCGCCCGTATGAACACGCCCGTGGGCGCCGTGCGCGAATGGTGCTACGACGAACTTTTGAGCCACTATCCGGTGGTGGACGGTGGTATTTTCCGCGGGATGCTACGCTGCGAAGATTTGGACGACGCCGATGCCAACAATCCCGTTTCGGCCGAACGTCATCTGCTTGAAAACATTTACGTTACCGACAATATCCGCGATTGGACACAGCTTTTTTCCACCTTTTTGTCCAACGAAACCAATGTGCTGCCCGTCATCGACCGCGACCGGCACTACCGCGGGATTTACCTTTTGGAGGATTTGTTGGAAGAGTTGAGCGAAATCAAGGCCTTTGCCACCCAAGGCACGGTGATACGCATTGGCAAAAACGCCGATGATTTCCGTTTTTCGCAGGTGGCCCAAATCGTGGAAGCCACGGGCGGCCGGCTTTTGGGCGTTTTGCTGGTGGACGAAACCCCCACCGATCTGGTAGCCGACGTTAAAATCCAAACCGGCGACATCAACGAAGTGCTGCAAACCTTCCGCCGCTACGATTATACGGTGCTTTCGCAGCATCCCGAAGACAAGCACTTGCAGGAACTGCGCGAAAATGCCGGTTATTTGGAAAAATACTTGCGCATGGGCGAATAAGCCGGCCCACAAAAAAACCGCCCTCCGGGCGGATTTGTTTTTTTGATTTTATCCACCGTTATTCCACACGATACCAATACTGCGTGCGGCCGATGAGCGAAAAGCCGATATAACCGCGCACTTTGAGCTTGTTGGGCCCTACAAGTTCCAAATACACGCTGTATTCCTTGGCGTTTTTGGGGTCCATAATCGTGCCGTCTTCCCATTCTTTGTCGTCGGCATCATAGACCAGGTCTTTCAAAATCACCAATCCGATGATGTTTTTGTCCTTGTAGTCGGTTTCGCAAGTGCGGCAAACGCCGTCCTGGTTTTGAGGTGTGAGCAATTGAACAATCCGGCCGTAGTATTTGCCGTCTTTCTTGTAAATTTCAATGATGGATTTGGGTTTACCCGTGGCATCGTCGATGGTTTTCCAACGTCCCACGATTTCGTCCTGCGCGTGTAGCATCAGGGCGGCGGTAAAAACCAAAACGAAACTGAGCAATAATTTTTTCATAGGATTATTAGGTTTGACAGGTTTTGATATATCAAATTTACGAAAAAATCGTGCCAAGAAACAAACCCGCAAAAAAACATTCATTTTTCGCCGGACGTGAATTGTAATTTGATAAAATTTTATCAGCGATTTTAAATAATTGATGAATCCTCTTTCCATTTGACCGAAAATGCGTATTTTTATGCTTACTAACCCGAAAAAGCAAGTTATATGGAAATTACCCGCCTATTTGAATTTTTGGATTATCAATTGCAAAACGAACCTTTGGATGTGGCTATGGCCACCAAATACGACGGAAAGTGGAAAAAATGGTCCACGCAGGAACTTCACGATTTGGTGCAACAAATATCCCGTGGATTGCTGCGGCTGGGCGTGCAAAAGAATGATAAAATTGCGCTAATTGCCCATCAAAACCGAACCGAGTGGAGTGCCATGGACTTGGGGCTTTTGCAAATCGGGGCGCAGGATATTCCGGTGTATCCCACCATTTCGGCCGATGATTTCGAATATATTTTCAACCACGCCGAAGTCAAATACGCCTTTGTGGGCGACGCCGAATTGTATGAAAAACTGATGTCGGTGCGTGATAAAATTCCCACGCTGAAAGAAATTTTCACCTTCGACCGGGTGGAAGGTGCCCGCAATTGGCAGGAAATATTGGATTTGGGTGCCGACGCATCCAATCAAGACGAAGTGGAAAAAGCCAAGGCCGGAGTAAAACCGGAGGATTTGGCCACCATTATCTACACCTCGGGCACCACGGGCAAGCCCAAAGGCGTGATGCTTTCGCACGACAATGTGGTCAAAACGGTGCTTTCGTCCTACCGGCGTGTGCCGCCCATTCCCAAACCGCGGGATATTATCAGCTTTTTGCCCAGTTGTCATATTTTCGAACGGGTGTTGATTTACCTTTATATTTACGGTAGTTTCCGCATCCACTTTGCCGAATCCATCGACAAAATCGGCGACAACATCCGCGAAGTGCATCCCAAACTCTTTACGGCCGTGCCGCGGCTTATCGAAAAGGTTTACGACAAAATCATCGCCAAGGGAATGGAACTTTCGGGTATCAAAAAAGCCCTGTTTTTCTGGGCCGTAAGTGTGGGCGAACAATTCGATTTCGACAAGCAAAACAAATTTCCCTATTCCTTGAAGCTCAAATTGGCCCGTAAGTTGATTTTCAGCAAATGGCGCGAAGCTTTGGGCGGAGAAATTATGTATATCATTTCGGGTAGTGCACCCTTGCAACCGCGCTTGCAACGGGTGTTTATCGCCGCCGAAATAAACATTTTGGAAGGTTATGGAATGACCGAATCGTCGGGTGTTATTTCGGTCAATTCACCCAACGCCAAGTGGAAAATAGGCACGGTGGGCTTACCCATCGACGTAAATCAGGTCAAAATTGCCGACGACGGCGAAATTTTGGCCAAGGGCGACAACGTGATGATGGGCTACTATAAAGACCCCGAAAAAACCGGCGAAACTATCAAGGACGGATGGCTCCACACGGGCGACATCGGTGAATTGGACCGCGACGGTATGCTTCGCATCACCGACCGCAAAAAAGAAATGTTCAAAACATCGGGCGGCAAATACATTGCCCCGGCGGTGATCGAAAATGCGATGAAACAATCGCCTTTTATCGAACAAATTATGGTCATCGGCGAAGGCCAAAAAATGCCCGCCGCCTTCATTCAACCCGCCTTCGATTTTGTGCGCGAATGGGCCAAACGGCACGATATGAATTTCGACGATTTGAGCTTGGAAGAAATTGCCGCCCACCCCAAGGTGATCGAACGTATCGGCGAAGAAGTGGCCAAATACAACAAGCAGTTCGGCAAGTGGGAACAAATCAAAAAATTTGAACTCACCGGTGAGATTTGGAGCATCGATGACGGTCACCTGACGCCCACGCTCAAACTCAAACGGCGCAATATCAAAAAACGCTACCAACATTTGCACGACAAAATCTACAATGAATAACACTGCGGCCAAACTTTTCCTGTGGATTTGGCTCATCGCCGGGCCGGCTGTTTTTTGGACGGCCCGGGCCCAACAAGATGCTTGGGTGTATTTGCACGACAAGCCCGATTCGAGCTTTTACCTGAATCACCCCTTGCAAATGCTTTCGCCAAGGGCCTTGGACAGGCGTGCGCGCTACGGCATCGATTTGGACATCACCGATGTGCCCGTTTACCGGCCCTATTTGGACAGTTTGCGCCACACCGCCGCCGTTCAAGTAATGGCTTATTCCAAATGGCTTAATGCCGTGCACGTGCAAGGGCCGCAGCAGGATTTGGAAACTTTGGCCGCCTGGTCGTTTGTGGATTCGGTGGTCTTTGCCGACCGGCATATTCCCGTGGCCACACGTCCGGCAGGCATCCCGGACAAATGGGAAAAAATCGGTTTGGGTCGCCCCGCTTCCTACGATTATGGCGACGATACCACGGCCTACCGTTTGCACAACGCCCGGATATTGCAGGATTCGGGACTGACGGGCAACGGCGTGTTGATAGCCGTAATCGATGCGGGCTTTCCCGGCGCCGACACTTCGGCGGTTTTCCGGCACATTTATGCACGCAACGGCGTGGTGGATACCTACAATTTTCCCGACGACACTTCGTATGTTTACACGCGTCACTGGCACGGCGCCGCCGTATGGTCGGTGATCGGCGGTTGGATTGACGGCCAACTGGTGGGCACGGCCCCCGGGGCCGATTATTGCCTCTATATTTCCGAAGATGTGTATCAGGAAATGCCCGTCGAAGAAACCTGGTGGGCCATGGCCGCCGAACGGGCCGATTCGGTGGGCGTGGATGTGATCAACACTTCGTTGGGTTATATCGATTTCAACAATCCGGCCTACAATCACACCCGCGACGAATTGGGCCGGAACAAGGCCTTTGTCAGCCGGGCGGCAAGTATGGCCGTGCGCAAAGGTATTCACGTGGTCATTGCCGCCGGCAATTCGGGAAATTCGTCCTGGCAAAAAATCGGTTTTCCGGCCGATGCGCCCCAAGTCATCGCCGTGGGCGCGGTGGATGCCGACAGTGTTCGAACATCATTCAGCAGTATGGGGCCCGATGCCCGGGGACGCATCAAACCCGATATTATGTCCTGGGGGCAACAAGTCAAAACCTATTTCAACGGCCAATTTTATTACCCCAGCGGAACATCGCTTGCCGCGCCGGTTATTACGGGTCTGGTGGCCGATATGGTGCAAGGATTCCCACTGCTCGATCCCGCCGGAATGAAACAACGCATCCTGGAAGTGTCCGACCGCTATGCCCGTCCCGACACGCTTTACGGCTACGGTATTCCCGATTTCGGCCGGTTGTATCAAAATCTTACCGAACGCGCCGGAAATTTATCCCGCATCATTGTTTATCCCAATCCTTTCGAAGGAAAAATTTATTTGAAAAACAATTTGACCCCCGTGCGGTTTTTGGTATATAATTTGCTTGGAAAATTAACACACGAAGGAATTGTTTATCGTGAAATTAACTTGGAACACTTACCGGCAGGCGTGTATTGGCTTGGCATCGAAAAAAATGCGAAATTTGTTTGGTATAAAATCATCCGCAAAGCCCGCTGATTGGAATAAAACCACAATCCTATGACCATTGCACAGCTCAAATACCTGTTGGCCGTAGCCAAACATCAAAATTTTTCACGGGCCGCCAAAGCGCTCAACGTTACCCAGCCCACGTTGAGTATGCAAATCAAAAATTTGGAAGAAGAATTGGGTGTGCGCATATTCGACCGTAGCGCAACACCTATGCGCATCACGCCTGTGGGACAAAAAATTATTGACCAAGCCCGGATTATTATCAACGAAAACGATAAAATCATCGAACTGGTCAAACACGAAAAGGGTTTTATCGGCGGCGAATTCCGGCTGGGCATTATTCCCACCGTCATAGGCACCCTACTTCCAATTTTCTTGAAGGACTTTCTCAAAAAATATCCCAATGTCCGCCTGCACATCCAAGAACTGACCACCCAACAAATTATCGACGGTTTGCGCAACAACGATTTGGACGCCGGCATTGCCGCCACGCCGCTCGAAGAAGACGATATTATCGAAATGCCGCTCTATAACGAACCTTTTGTGGGCTTTATCCCCGAAGGGCACCGGCTCTATGGTAAGGAAAAGCTCCACGACTACGACCTGGATGTGGAAGATATCCTGCTCCTCGAAGAAGGCCATTGCTTCCGCGACAATATTCTCAACATTTGCACTTCCGAACTCCCCGACGACCAACCCTATATGTTGGATACGGGTAATTTTACCACCCTGGTCAAGCTGTGCAAAGAAGGTATGGGTATGACGCTTTTACCCTATTTGCACTCATTGGATTTGTGCGAAGCCGACAAAAAATATTTGAAAACCTTCGAAAATCCCGAACCCGCCCGCGAAATCAGCTTGATCATCCATGCCGACAACCACAAAAAAGGCGTGGTCAATGCACTCAAATCCCACATCAAAGGGATTGTCAAGGGTTTGATTACTTTCTACGATGTGCGCATCATCAGTCCGCTACCTCCCAAACATCTTCAAAAACCCTCTTAACCTCTTGGTTATGAAAAAAGAAATACTCATTGCCACCGGAGTTTTCCTTATTTTTTTCTTCTATGCTTGGTTGCGATATATAAGTTTCGGCCCTTTTTCAACTACCGATTTTCTGTTTGTTTTGAACAAAAGTTTTGCCTTTGCGGTCATCGGCATTATGTTTACGGCTTATTTGCCGGTGGCATATCGCAAACTCCGTCGCGATATTTTGGGTTATGCGGCTTTCTATTTTACGCTGATTCATTTTATTTTATCCCTTATTCTTTTACCCGGAAAATATTATCATCATTATCACAAACCCGACGGACGCCTCTATTTTGATTTCAAAATGGCGGTTACAACCGGTATTGTGGCCTTTTTTAGCTTGTTGGTAATTTATTCTTATTTCAAACTCAAAAAGAAATCGGGCGTCAACCCCAAAATTTTCGGTTGTCTCACTTGCACCTACTATTTGGCGTTGCTTGGACACGTTTACTTTTTGGGCTACGAAAATTGGGCCCAACCCGAAAAATGGCACGGCGGAATGCCGCCCATTACCCTGATTTCGTTTATCTTTCTCTTGCTGTTTATTCCCCTTGGATTATATTTTATTAAATTTACCCGGCGTGATTATTTGACCCGTGAAGCTGCAAAAACTCATACTGAATAATTTCAAAAACTTCGAACATTTCGAAGCCGGATTTCACCCGCAAGTCAATGGCTTTACGGGAAACAACGGTGTAGGAAAAACCAACCTGCTGGATGCCATCTACACCCTGGCAATGGGCAAATCCTACTTCGGACTTACCAATCGCCAACTGATACGCCACGGACAGGATTTTTACAGCATCAAAGCGGTTTTCCAACGCGACGGCGACACCTTCGAAATCCTGCTCAAATACCGCGAAGGCGAAAAAAAATCCCTTTCGGTAAACGGAAAGGAATACCCCCGGCTTAGCGACCATATCGGACTGATCCCCGTGGTGATGATATCGCCCTACGACCGCGACCTTATCAGCGAAAGCGGCGAAACCCGCCGGCGATTCGCCGACCGGCTAATTGCCCAATACGACAAAGACTACCTCAACAACCTGATTCGCTACACCCGCACACTGCGTCAGCGCAATACACTGCTCAAATACTTTGCCGCCAACGGAACTTTCGATGCCGCCCGCTTGGAAACCTACGACGAAGCCCTGGCCCGCTATGCCGCCGTAATTCACACCAAACGCCAACAATTTGTCCAAAGTTTGACTCCGCTTTTGAACGAAAAATACGCCCGTATCGCCGGCACCGGCGAACAACCGGGACTAACATACCGCTCCACACTCAATCAAATCGACCCCCGCGAACTCCTACACCGGAATTTGGAACGCGACCGCTTGCTTCAATACACTTCCGACGGCATCCATCGCGACGACCTGATTTTTACGCTCAACGGCCACCCCATAAAAAAATTCGGTAGCCAGGGCCAACAGAAATCCTTCCTCATCGCTCTTCGATTGGCCGAAGCCGATATGCTTTTTTCGCGCAAAAACGATGCGCCCATCCTTCTGTTCGACGATATTTTCGACAAACTGGACCCCGGCCGCGTGCGCCAAATTCTGGATTATGTCAAACACCGGCGCTTTGGTCAGGTTTTTATCACCGACACCCATCCCGAACGCGTCTCGCAGTTATTGGAAGCCCTTGACCGGCAAGCCGGAATTTTCGAACTTTAAACTCACCAAAATTCCCATCCATGACCCACGACCCCAACCGGAATATCAAGGATTTGCTCAACGATTTTTTGAAAAATGCCAAATTCAAACCCAAACTCGACGGTCAGGCGGTCAAGGATGCGTGGATGGAACTTTTTGGCGAAAACATCGCCCGTTACACCCTCGACATTCGCTTCAAAAACGGTGAACTTCGGGTCAAACTTTCCTCGGCTTCGCTTCGCGAAGAACTGATGCGCGGCCGCGATCAAATCATCGACAACCTCAACCGGCATTTGGGCCGCAAATTGGTGCGTAGATTGAAATTGCTATGAAAAAATTCGTCCGCAACATTCCCAACCTGCTGAGCATATTACGCCTGTTCAGCGTTCCCGTGCTGATTTATTTGGCCGCCGGCCGTCACGAAAGGCCCTTTTTTATCCTGTGGTTGATTGCCGTTACCACCGATGCCCTTGACGGCTGGATTGCACGCATGTTCCGGCTCCAAACCCCTTTGGGCGCCAAGCTCGATTCCACCGCCGACACCTTGCTCTACTTGGCCACCCTCGCCGGTATTTATTGGCTCAAATGGGACGATTTCGGCCCTTATAAAACCCAAGCCATCATCATTGTGGCCTACATTTTGGCGGTGGACGTATTTTCTCTCGTTAAATTCGGTCGCATTTCCAGCTTGCATCTTTATTCATGGAAAATCGGCGGTGTGCTTCAAAGTTTATTCGTGTTTTGGCTTTTTTGGAAGGGCTTCGAAGCACGGTTTTTCCAACTGGTTTTTTGGTGGACCACCCTGGCTTTTGCCGAAAACATCCTGATTCAATCCTTGATGCGTACATACGGTTCCAACATGCGCAACCTGTTTTGGTTTTATCGCAACATTTACCATAAGCGAATTTAATTTTTCAGGGCGCCCCGGTGCCTGCGTTCGGGCCGCCGCCGGCGGGCAAAGCCCGCCGCGGCTTGTCTTCGACAATCCGCCGGCGCGTTTCACGCGCCGCGGCGGCGGCTCGGCCACTGCTTCAAGCGACGGAGCACTTTCGCATTGGCCGTTCCTCACGGCGTTGCAGAGGTTTCAATATTGTACACTTGCTGCAACGCCCAGGCACCGTCGGGCTGTCCGCTCAAATGCACGAGCGGCCCGCTCTTGTCCTGCAAGCGTGGCAGGCGTGGCTCCCCACTGGTCGCCCCGCCGCCACGGCAGGACTACGGCGCGCCGCCCGCGCATAACCGCTCCCATCCCTGGCGCGATTTTTTCAACCGGAACAGAACATTTATGGTTGCACCCATACATTAAGTATTATACTAGTATTTTCTTCGCCACCCGGTCCAACTTGACAAACATTCCCAATTTGTCGTATCTTTGTATGGAATATGCAGCCGGCCGGTTACAAATAACCGGAAAAATAAGCGCCAAAACTTTAACAAAAATTTATAATTCCGACACTTGACAAGTGAACATTCTTGTCGTATCTTTGCAACCGCTTTTAAGGAGAGGGATGATGAAGAGGGAGAAAGCGGTAAGAAGGATGAGGTCTTTGAAATGAGGAACAGGCAGCAAAAAGCGTAGAATGGAATAGAGATAAAAGAGGTCCACCGGGGCCGGGAAAGACTACATTTACTATGGAGAGTTTGATCCTGGCTCAGGATGAACGCTAGCGGCAGGCCTAACACATGC
>JALVVJ010000175.1 GCA_027023475.1 Flavobacteriales bacterium | reverse complement strand
TGGCGCCGGCCGGGCTGTCCGCTCAAATGCGGCAGCGGCCTGCTCTTGCCCTGCAAACGTGGCGTGCGTGGCTCCCCACTGGTCGCCCCGCCGCCACGGCAGGCCTACGGCGTGCCGCTGCCGCATAACCGCTTCCATCCCTGGCGCGGGTTTTATGATTTTCGCGACGAAGGAGCGAAAATTGTATCAAAATGACCGCTAATCCGGTGGCTTCGATACACTTCTCACAGCGTTCAAATCTTGCAACCACTTGTATTAAATATCCAATATCCTTACCGATTTCCGAAACAATAAAATTTACGCGCCAAAATATTCGTATTCTTTCAACGATTTTGGAATTCGTATCCGTTTTTTTTGTATATTCGTGCAATTTTTATCCGAAAGCACGTGTTTTACGACCGGATACATACCGTTTCATTCAACTTTAAAACCCCTTTGCTATGAACGAACTTGCCCGATTCGTCAGCTCACTGCCCAAGGCCGAATTGCATTTGCACATCGAAGGCACCTTCGAGCCCGAACTGATGTTTGAAATCGCCCGTCGGAATAACATCCGGATTCCCTACGATTCGGTGGAGCAAGTACGTGCCGCATACCGTTTCGGTAATTTGCAGGATTTTTTGGACATTTACTACGCCGGTGCCAACGTGCTGCGCACCGAACGCGATTTTTACGACCTTACGCGGGCCTATTTGGACAAAGCGCACAAACAAAATGTTGTGCATACCGAAATCTTTTTCGATCCGCAAACCCACACCCACCGCGGCATTCCCTTCGACACAGTCATTCGTGGCATCCGTGCTGCATTGGAAGACGCACGCAAAGAATACGGTATGACTTCACACCTGATTATGAGTTTTTTGCGGCATTTACCCGAAGAAGACGCTTTCGAAACGCTGGAACAAGGCCTGCGCTACCGCGATTGGATTATGGCCGTGGGCTTGGATTCCTCCGAATTGGGCAATCCACCCTCCAAGTTCCGCCGTGTGTTTGAACGCGCCCGCGCCGAAGGTTTTCTCACGGTGGCCCACGCCGGCGAAGAAGGCCCCGCCGAATATGTGCGCCAAGCACTGGATTTACTCCACATTTCCCGTATCGATCACGGAAACCGTTCCTTGGACGACGAAGCGCTTACCCGCGAATTGGCCCGCCGGCAAATCCCCTTGACCGTTTGCCCCCTTTCGAACCTCAAATTGCAAGTATGCCGCGATTTGCGCAAGCATCCCGTCCGCCGTATGCTTGATATGGGCCTTTTGGTTACCCTCAATTCCGATGACCCCGCCTATTTCGGCGGTTATGTAAACGAAAATTATATTGCCCTTATCGAACCCTTGCAATTGAGCCGTGATGAATTGTTGCGCTTGGTGGAAAATTCCTTCAAGGCCGCATTTTTGGATGATGCGTTGCGACAAACCTACTTAGAAAATCTGCATCAAGCGGCCGGGCAAATAAATTAAGCATTTTCCGGTTTGGATGCCGCCCTGTTTGGTCATATCCGGGCGGCTTGAATATTTTTTCGGGCTTTTTGTGTATTTTTGACCCAAACACTTCATTTATGCGTTGGCAAGGACGAGAACAAAGCACCCGTGTGGAAGACCGTCGCGGCGGTATGCGCGGCCGGGTTATCGGTGGTGGAATCGGTTTGGGAACCATTGTTATTGCGCTCCTCTACACTTTCCTCACCGGCGAACCGCCCACCGACGTGTTGCAACAGCAAATGCCGCCTGTGCAACAGGCACCGGCATCGCCCGCATCAAAACGTGATGACGATGCCCTGGCCGATTTTGCCAAGGTGGTGTTCAAGGACAACGAAGATGTGTGGTCGGACATTTTCCGCAAGCAGTTGCATCAAAAATACCGTTTCCCCACTTTGGTACTTTACGACGGCTACACGCAAGCCGCATGCGGTATGGCCCAATCGGCCATGGGACCTTTTTACTGTCCTGCCGACGAAAAAGTCTATCTTGACCTGAGTTTTTACCGCGATTTGCGTAATAAATTCGGTGCTTCGGGTGATTTTGCCATGGCCTATGTGATTGCGCACGAAGTTGGTCATCACGTGCAAAAACTCTTGGGCATCACCGGTCAAGTGGAACGTATGCGCCGGCGTATGAGCAAGCGCGATTTCAACCGTTTGTCCGTCCGGCTGGAATTGCAAGCCGATTTTCTGGCGGGCGTGTGGGCACGGCATATCCAGCAAATGAAACACGTGTTGGACGAAGGCGACATCGAGGAGGCCGTTCGTGCCGCCGCTGCCGTAGGCGACGACCGGATTCAAAAACGCAGCATGGGCTATGTGGTGCCCGATGCCTTTACGCACGGCACTTCCGAACAGCGTGTGCATTGGTTCCTCAAAGGTTATCGCAGCGGCGATTTGCGTCAGGGTGATACCTTTAACACCAAGGAATTATAATTCCAACTTCTTTTTGACTGTTCGGCGTTTATAAATCAGGCCGGCCAGGTACTGGGCCAGCATAAAGGCCGTAACGTTAAGCAACAACGAACGCCACGAAAAACCGATGTTGTAATAAAATTTGTTCACCAGACGCAGCCCGATGATCATCGCCACCGGAATATGGATGGCCAACATCCAGTCGCGGGAGCGGAATTTACTTCGTGCCCGCCAAAAGCCGAAAGGAAAAGCCAAAACAAATACGACAACGGCCAGTAGATAATCATTCATTATTCGGAGGTTAAAAATCTTTGCCAAAGATAAAAAATTCCTATATTTGCACCGCTTTTGCGGCGAGGTAGCTCAGCAGGTTAGAGCGTCGGATTCATAACCCGGAGGCCGCGGGTTCAAGTCCCGCCCTCGCTACGATGACCGTTCCCGGCTTGGGAGCGGTTTTTTATTGAAATATTTTTTAGAACACCCGAGCGGTTCTGTATCACAAAGATATTCTTTGATTTAATCCCATAGAAAATATTTGCATTGTTTTGGCGTATATATTGCCGGATTATTCCTAATTTTAGCCGCAAAACCCGATGTCATGAAAAAATTAATGCTGCTTTTGACCGTCATGCTGTTTATCCCCTTACGGGCACAGGACAAGAAAATACCCAAAGGGCACGAAAATACAAGCAAATTCCGTCAAATGTACGATTTGCTTCCCACGCCCAACCGCTACCGATCGGCCAACGGTGCCCCGGGACCGGATTACTATCAGAATTACGCTAACTACAATATGAACATCCAACTCATCGACCACAGCCAACAACCCGTACTACGCGGTGAGGAAACCATCGAATATATTAACAATTCGCCCGATATTTTGCCCTATTTGTGGGTACAACTCGACCAAAACCGGCGCGAACCCAATTCCTTTACCGAACAAATCACTCCCGACGGCGACAATATTATGCTTCGCCCCGGCCGCTTTGTGAGTGAATTTACCAACCAAGGTTACCAAGGCGGGTTCCATATCGAATCCGTTACCGATGCCGATGGCCGGGCATTGCCCTATACTATCAACTACACCATGATGCGCGTGGATTTGCGCACCCCGTTGCGACCCGGCGAAAAAACCAAAATCAAAATCAAATGGTGGTACAACATCAATAATTTTAAGCAAGATTGGGCACGTTCGGGTTACGAAGACTTCCCCGACGGCGAAAAAGAATACATCATCGCTCAATTCTACCCGCGTATGGCGGTTTACAACGATGTGGAGGGCTGGCAAACCAATCAATTTATCGGAACCGGTGAGTTTGCCTTGCCTTTCGGTGAGTTTACGGTGAACATTACCGCACCGGCCGATTTTGTCATTGACGGAACCGGACATTTGCTCAACCGCATGGCCGTTCTCACACCCGAACAATGGCGGCGTTGGTTGGATGCTACCAAAACCTACGATCGGCCCGTGATAGTGGTTACCGGAGCGGAGGTCAAGCAAAAAATTCAAAACCCCGAACGACAACAAACCAAAACATGGCATTTCCACGCCAAAAAAGTTCGCGACTTTGCCTTTGCCGCTTCGCGGCGCTTTATCTACGACGCTATGGCTGTCAAAATAGGCGGAAAATCCAAAATGGCCGTTTCCATGTATCCGCCCGAAGGCAACCCGCTGTGGGAAAAATATTCCACCCGCGTAGTGGCCCATACACTCAAATCCTATTCCGACATCCTGTTCGACTATCCCTACCGCAAGGCCATTTCGGTCAATGCCTTCCGTCAAGGCATGGAATATCCCATGATTTGCTGGAACTACGGCCGTCCCGGCCCCGACGGAAAATACAGCGAACGCACCAAATACGGTATGATAGGTGTGATTATTCATGAAGTAGGCCACAACTGGTTCCCCATGGTGGTCAATTCCGACGAACGCCAATGGATGTGGATGGACGAAGGCCTCAACACCTTTGTGCAACTGCTCACCGAACAACGTTGGCAAAAGGGATTTCCTTCGCGTGGTTTTCCCAAGGACATTGTACCCTTTATGATGGGCGACCAAAGCAAAATGCAACCCATCATGGTCAATGCCGACAATATGTACAACCGCAGCATGACCGCTTACAGCAAACCCGCCGCCGGACTCTATATGCTGCGCGAAGTGATTTTGGGCCACAAGCTTTTTGACCATGCCCTGAAAACCTATGCCAACCGCTGGAAATTCAAACATCCCACACCGGCCGATTTTTTCCGGACCATAGAAGACGCTTCGGGCACCGATTTGGATTGGTTTTGGCGCGGTTGGTTCTACACCACCGGTGTGAACGACATCGGTATTAAAAAAGTCAGCCGGTTTTATGTAACCGACAGGCCCACCACACGCATCAAAAACATGGCCAAACGCTATGGTATCAAGCTCAAAGACCTTCCTAAATTCATTTCCCTGGTGTCGGAAGACAGCCCCGATTTCAGCCCCGAAATGAAAAAACAACAAGACATCCTGATCCAAACTCCGGCGTTGAAACAATACTTGGAAACCCATTTCGACCCCAACGAATTGAAAAACATCAAAGCACCCAAATATTTCTACCAAGTGGTGTTCGAGAAAAACGGCGAATTGGTCATGCCCATTATCCTGCGTGTTACCTACGACGACGGTACGCAAAAAACATTCAAGTATCCGGCCGAAATATGGCGTTTCAACGACAAGGAAGTGAAAAAACTTTTGGTTTCGGACAAAAAAATCGTCAAGTTCGAAATCGACCCCGACGGGCTTACGGCCGACGTAAACACCGACAACAATATCTGGCCACGCGACAAAAAAGTTAATCGTTTCAACCGGCTGAAAAAACAACTCAAATAACCCGAATCATGGCAGCAACACCTTCCACCATGTTACCCTTGGGCACGCCTGCACCCCGCTTTGCCTTGCCCGACACCGTGAGCGGAAAAACTTTGACCTACGAGGACGTCAAAGGCCCCAAAGGCACGGTGATTATGTTCATTTGCAACCATTGCCCTTACGTCAAGCACGTGAACGACGAATTGGTGCGTTTGGCCAAAGATTATATGCCCCGCGGCATCGGTTTTGCCGCCATCAGCGCCAACGATGTAAGCCGATATCCCGATGACGCGCCCGACAAGATGAAGGAAACCGCCTTGCGCTTGGGTTATCCATTTCCTTATCTCTACGACGAACCGCAGGATACGGCCCGTGCCTATCAGGCGGCCTGCACGCCGGACTTTTTTGTGTTCGATGCCAACGACCACTTGGTCTATCGCGGCCAATTGGACGACAGCCGGCCGGGCAACGGAAAGCCGGTAACGGGTAAGGATATGCGCCGGGCTTTGGATCTTTTGCTCCAAGGAAAAACTGTTCCAGAGGAGGAGCAAATGCCCAGCATCGGTTGCAGTATCAAATGGAAAGAATCTTAGCCCTGTGCATTCGGCCAAACCCCAAGTCCGCATACTTTTCGACCACCTGGAAGCCGCAGGTGTGCGTGATTTGGTCATTTCGCCCGGATCGCGCAATGCCCCTTTGATTATTGAAGCACAGGCGCGGTCGCATTTCGAAAAAACCGTTATTCCCGACGAGCGTTCGGCGGGTTTTGTGGCCCTGGGTATGGCCGAGGCATCCGGACAACCGGTGGCGGTGATTTCCACCTCGGGTACGGCTATGCTCAACTACCATCCGGCAGTGGCGGAGGCCTTTTACCGGCAATTACCGCTCATTGTTATTAGTGCCGACCGTCCCGAATACCGCATCGACAAGGGCGAAGGCCAAAGCATAAGGCAGCGCGGCGCATTGCACAATCACGTGATTACCGAAACCCACCTTTCGGAAAACGAAAGCCCCGGAGCGTGGAACCAAAAACTGACGGATGTTTTTAACCGGCTCCTTCAACAAAACGGGCCTGTTCATATCAATATGCCCTTCGAGGAACCACTATATGAAACAGTGGAGAACAATGTGAAGCAAAGCGTGCCCGGTTATGCCAAATCCGATTCCCTTCCTTTGCCGGATACGGATTTGGAGCGTTTGGAAAGATCTTGGACAAAAGCCGGCCGCAAAATGATTATTGCCGCCCAAGGCCGTTTCGACCCCATTGTAAACCTCCAATTGGAGCGCCTGGCCGCCCGTCCCGACACGGTGGTACTGACCGAAACCACCGCCAACTTTGACGCAAAAGGCCTTTTGGCCCATATCGACCGGCTGATTTTTCCGCTTACCGACGAGCAATGGGAACAACTGGCACCCGATTTGGTCATTACCCTGGGCAACAACATCATTTCGAAAAAAATCAAATTCCTCCTGCGTAGCCGTCCGCCCGTCCAAGGGCATTGGCACATCGGCCCGCACTATATCACGCCCGACACCTTCGACCGGCTAACCGAACATGTCCGCACATCGCCCGCCTTGTTTTTCAGTCAGTGGCTTTTTCGCACGGCCTACGAAAAACCCGTAGGTGACTACGCCCGTCGCTGGGCGCATTTGACTGAGCGGAGGGCGGCAAAACACCGGGAATTTGCCCGCAAGGTTCCTTGGAGCGACTGGATGTTCTACGATTTGCTCAGCCATAACCTACCAGCCGGCTAT
>JALVVJ010000174.1 GCA_027023475.1 Flavobacteriales bacterium | reverse complement strand
TCGTGGCACCGCCGGGTAATAAAACCTATGGCATATTGTCGGTATTGCTGCAAAATTTTTTCCGTATCGAATACCTGTTCGGCGTGCCGCCGCAGGTTTTTAGCCCGCCGCCCAAGGTGCAATCGGCTGTTATCAGGTTGGTGCGCAAGGAAAGTTTTCCGCCGGTGGACAAGACGCTTTTCGTGCAATTGGTCAAAACGGCTTTCAACCAACGCCGGAAAACTTTGAGAAACAGCTTAAAAAAACTTAACTTGCCCCGCATAAACCGGGCGGAAGCATTTTTGGCCCAAAGAGCCGAGCAATTGCGTCCGGAGGATTATGTAAAACTCTACCAAAAGCTCTACGAAGGTGAGCGGAAACCGGATTGAACATATCGTCAAGGAATTGGGCGAGCTCATTGCCCGCCGCAACAATGCAGCCATTCTGGAACGCATTGGCGACCTGCACCCGGCCGATATTGCCGAGGTGGTGGACCGTTTGCCCTTGGGCGAGGCCGTGTATGTGATCCGGCTTTTGCCCGACGAAACAGCCGCCGATGTGGTGGCCGAATTGGACGACAACAAGCGGGAAGATATTCTCAAACGCCTGTCGAGCGACGAAATTTCGGATATCGTAGAGGAATTGGAAACCGACGAGGCCGCCGACCTGATTGCCGACTTGCCCGAAGAACAAAAGCAGGAGGTTATCACCGGTATCGAAGATACCGAACACGCCAAGGACATTGTGGACCTGCTTCGCTACGACGAAGACACCGCCGGCGGTTTGATGGGCAAGGAGCTTGTGCAGGTAAACGAAAACTGGAATGTGTTGCGTGCCGTGTCGGAAATGCGCCGCCAAGCCGAAAACGTAGGACGCGTGCACACCATTTATGTGGTGGACGACCAGGGCCGGCTCAAAGGCCGGTTGTCGCTCAAACGCTTGCTGACCACATCCACCAAAACGCCCATCAAGGAGGTTTACAATCCCGATATTCATTCGGTAAAGGTAACCGACCCGGCCGACGAAGTTGCCCGTTTGATGAAAAAATACGACCTGTTTGTGGTGCCTGTGGTGGACGAATTGGGCCATTTGGTAGGGCAAATCACCCTGGACGATGTGGTGGACTACATTCAGGAAGAAGCCGAAAAAGATTTTCAAATGGCCGTGGGTTTGACCGACGAGGTGGAACCCGACGACAGCATTTGGAGTATGATGAAGGCCCGTTTGCCCTGGCTGGTGGTGGCTTTGTTGGGTGGTTTTTTAAGTGTTACGGTGCTCAATGGTTTTAGCAATGCCTTGAACAAATACGCCGTGTTGTTTTTCTTTACTCCGCTGATAGCCGCCACGGCGGGTAATGTGGGCGTACAATCGTCGGCCATTGTGGTGCAAAGTTTGGCCAAAGGCACATTGCAAGGCAGTTTGTGGAAGCGTTTGCTCAAAGAAATTTCGCTCAGCTTGCTCAACGGCTTGGTTTTGGCGGCCATTTTGCTGGTGGTGGGCAAGGTTTTCCTCGGGCACATCCTTCACGGCTTCAATATGGAAATGGCGCTAACGGTTTCGTTGGCTTTGGTGTCGGTGATTATCATTGCATCCATGGTGGGTACCTTTGTTCCGTTGATGTTGCACCGCTTGGGCATTGACCCGGCCGTGGCCACGGGGCCTTTTATCACCACAAGCAATGATATTTTCGGCTTGTTTATCTTTTTTACCATCGCCAAAATGATATTGAAGTTTTGATGGAAAATTCCGATCGCGATTGGGAAAAAATCCTGGACTTTTTGGCCCGGCGCTTTACGGGAGGCGAACACCCGGGCATCGATACGGTGTTGTTCTTGGTAGGCGTGCAGGAATTGGGCACGGGCCCGCAAAAATTCAGTCGCGACGATAAGATCAATTTGATGCACGTGGGCCTTTGTGCGGCTTTGTCGCTAACGCCTTATTGCGAACGCACGGGTAAAGGACCCGACGGATGGCCTTTGTTCCTCCAAAAAAAATCCCTGCCCGAAGCAGGCAGGGAACAGATTGTTCGCGATGCCTTGATTGCCTATTTCAGGCAGCAAGGCGTTATCGACGATTAGTGTTTACAACCGCAACCGGGATTGCAATTACAGTCATTCTCGCTGTCGTGCACGTGGCCGTGAGCCAATTCTTCGTCGGTGGCGGGGCGCACGTCGCAGATTTTTACTTCGAAAAGCAAATCCTTGCCGGCCATGGGGTGGTTGAGGTCCAAGGTAACATTTTCGCCTTCGATTTTGTGCACACGCACGGTGATCAGGTGGCCTTGCGGGTCTTGACCCGAAAGCACCATGCCTTCTTTGAGGTCGGGAATGTTACTCAGTTCGGCCTTGGAGATGGTTTGAAAAGCGTTGGAATTCACTTCGCCGTAGGCATCCGCGGCCTTGACCAGTATTTCCTTGCTTTCGCCGCAGTTCATTTGCATAATTTCCTTTTCCAGACCGGGAATAATCTGTCCGGCGCCTGTGATGAATTTCAAGGGGTTACCTTCGGGGGATTGATCCAAGATTTCACCCGTTTTGGGGTCGCGCAGGGTATATGCCAGTTCGACCACTTGATTTTTTTCGATTGCCATAATATTGATTGGAATTAATGATTAATAAAAATGTATTGCAAGTTACAATAAAAAAATAAGCCGGATGTTTTTAGCCCCCCACGCGCTTCACTTTATAACCTTCGGC
The DNA here is from genome assembly GCA_027023475.1 of Flavobacteriales bacterium. Taxonomy (GTDB): domain Bacteria; phylum Bacteroidota; class Bacteroidia; order Flavobacteriales; family Flavobacteriaceae; genus JAADED01. The sequence goes on along the minus strand of JALVVJ010000174.1, from coordinate 4,370 downwards.
TTCCAACAGGGCGATGACCTTGTCGCGGTTGTTGCCTTGGATGATCATCTCGCCCTGCTTTACGTTACCACCCACGCCCAAGCGGGATTTGATTTTTTTGGCCAGGGCTTTGAGTTCGGCTTCGGTGCCCGGAAATCCCGTAACCACGGTTACGGTTTTCCCGCCACGTCCTTTTTTGGAAAACCGGGCTTCGAGCACGGCGCCGGCTTTTTGTTGGCGTTGGATTTCTTGGCGCGTTTGCGCATCGGTGGAATAGACCAATCCACCCAAATCCGACAAATCCTTCAATGTTTTTTTTCCACGTCCCATACTTAGTCGGTTTCGTATTTTTCCATTTCGTTGTCGTAGAACTCAAAGGCCTGCTGCACCAGCCGGATCAATTCGTCTTGATTTTCCAGGGCATCCTTTTCGGGAATGTCGTCCAGCCATTCCACTTCTTCGGTGATCACGTTGAGCAAAAACCGCGGATATTCGGTATGGAGCACAAAAATATCGTCGGGAAAATCCAGGTTGTCGGCTATGAGAAATTTAGGCATTTCCATGGCGGATAAATTTTTTTGAAAGATATTGAAATCTGACGAATAATAAAAGGGCCGCCGTGCCCAATCCGGCCAAAAGTCCGGCCCAAATGCCATAAACACCCCAAGGGCCGCGTAAGAGCCAAGCCACCGGAAAGCCCACCAACCAGTAGGCCGTAAAAATCAGGAACATGGGAATACGGACATCCTGCATCCCGCGCAGAATGCTTTGGAGCACCACTTGGATGCTGTCGAATATTTGAAACAGTCCGGCAATGACCAAAAGCCCCGAAGCCAAGCGGGCCACGTCGTAGGGATTCACTTGGTCGCGCACATGTTTGGCGCTCAAATACATCCACGGCAATTGGTTCCGCAAGAGCATGTAGAGCACGCCGATAACCAAGCCCGTGATGGCCGCTTGCAGCAGCACCGACAAAGCCACATGCCGGAGCCCCGTAAAATCCTTTTTTCCTATCCGGTAGCCCGTGCGCACGGTGGACGCCACACCCAAGCCCACAAAAACCATATAGGTCATCGATGCCATTTGCAAGGCGATTTGATTGGCCGCTTGCGACAAGGTGCCCAGCGTGCCGGCCAACCAAACCGTGGCCGTAAAAATGCCCATTTCGAATTCCGACTGCATGCCCGAAGGCAACCCCAGCGCAAACAGCCGGCGCACAATGGCCCAATCCAAAATCCTTGCCGGCAAACGGGTAACAAATTCCCGCGTCCGCTCATCGCGGGCCAGGAAATACCAAAAGACAAACAGTATGAGCAAGCGCGCTATCATGGAGCCCAATCCGGCCCCCAAAACTTCCAGCCGCGGAAACGGCCCTATGCCGTAAATGAGCACATAACTGACGGGCACATTGATGATGTTCACCGTAATCATGGCGTGCATGGATATTTTGGTATAGCCCATGCCGTCGGCAAATTGTTTCATGGCTTGGAAAAGCATCACAAACAGCAGCGAAATCCCCACAATGCGGATATAAGGAACGGCAATACGCAGCACTTCGGGCGGTTGATGGGCACGTTGCAGCACCGGAATCAGGCCCCATACGGCCAAAATCATCAAAAGTCCCATAAAACCGTTGACCAAGAGCCCGTTATAAAAAATCCGGTGAATCCGGTCTTTGTTTTTCAGTCCCAGCGCCTGGGACACCAAGGGCGTAATGGCCGACGAAAACCCGATGCCGAATGCCATCACAAAAAATATGGTGCTGTTGGCCAACGAAATGGCTGCCAGCGACGTAGGCCCCAATTTACCCACCATAATGTTGTCGGCCAGCCCTACCAGCACTTGTCCCAAATAGGCCACCATCACCGGCCAACCCAGTTGCCAATTGGTACGAAATTCCCCGAAATACGATTTCCAATTCATCGACGGGCAAAGGTAGGGATAATCGGAGATATGGCAGGGCTTTTTTTAGTGGGAATTTTTTCGGGCGCCCGGCTGCTCACGTTCACGCACCGGCGGTTGCTTCAAGACGGCGGAGCGTTTTTGCACCCGCCGGCGTTCACGTGGCAGCCGCCGGGCTGTCCGCTCAAATGCGGCTCGCGAAAGGCCGGTTTTTGTAAATCCGGCGCCGTGGTCTCTTGCGCTGCGAGCCCCCGCCGCCGGAACAAAAAATGCGGCTTTCGCCGCCCCGCATAACCGCTCCCATCCCTGGCGCTTTTTCTGCATTTTGATTGGCCGGGGATTTAAGAATATTATAGGCAAATATCCAAGAAATTATCTTCTGAAACCAAGCTCGTCTTTCAAGCGTTCAACAACATTAAAAACAATGGGGCAGATGGAATAATTATCGATCACGCTCCACAGTCTTGAAATAAAATGGGGCTTATGCAAATGCGGATACGACCGGCAATCGTCGGGACGGTCTTCATAGACGGTGCATTTGTTATCTTTGAGAAAAGGACAAGGGATTTGCTCGATATAAAGTTCGTTGTCATAGAGTTCCAAGTAACGTTCAATCACTTGGGATCTTGAAATGCCAAGTCCGCCGGCCAATCTTTCAATATCTTGTTCGGCAATGCGCGGCCTCAATACTTTGCAACAATTTCCACATTCGGTGCAATCGATTTGCGCCGAAATTTCTTCGTTCAGCCGGTGGACAATCGGGTCTATCTTTTTATCGTCAAAACCTTTGAGGAACGATCTGAACCTCACATTTTCATATTCCCTGATTTTGCCCAGCCGTTCTATTTTTTTCAGGTCAAGTTCCAAATACGGGTTTGCTTTCATATGGCAAAAATAATAAAGCAATTTGGTTTAGCGGGTCATCCAGGCACATTTTCCAAAATACCGGGAGTTTTGCCGAAGGCGAAATCTAGGGATTTTGGTCGCCCGAAGGGCGAAGGTGTGTGGGCGGTTATGTGTGTATGAGTAGTGGCGGGTTTTTCCGCACTTTTGTTCATTATTGCAATATTGTTGATTTTACGCATATTAGTTCATTTTTAGCGTTTTGCCCGCCATTACTTATACACAATGTTACCAACAGGGCTTTGTAACAACTCTATTCAACCATTTTTTTAATATTCCTTATAGTATCAAAAGGTCCGTCAACAAGAAACATATTCACTAACCAACCGGGCAAAGAGCCACCGGTATCAAACAGCCCTTCAATTTGAATTTCTACTTTATCATTACCAACCGGTGTTAGCGTTACGATTTCCCAACAGTCTTTTATCCTTACATAGTCTTTCTTTGGTGCAAGCCGGTTTTTTAAGCATTTTGAACGGATTATGATTTGTCTATTGTCTTTTTTCTCGATTTTCGTTTCCGAAACCATATCTCTGTCGTCGGCAGGCCAAGGCATATCTATTTTTGAATACAGAATATACCGATTATTATTTTTTTCCAATAATTCAATTTCTGCTTGATCTTGCATTACTTTTTGATAACTTTCCAAATCGGTATAAATAAAATAAACCTTATCAATCGGGGCATTTATGACGGCTTTTGCCTTATACGATTTAACCGACCTACCTTCAACTTTGCGTGTATATACTTTGATACCGTCTTCGTTTTTTGCGAGTTCCCATTTTTGTGCTTGTGCAGACAATGAAATCATAAGAAGTAATACCGGTATTATTGATAATTTTCGGTTTAAACTGTCTATTTTTTTCTTAATGATTGTCAAGAATGATTTTGTTAACTTCTTTATAATTTGCATATTAGTTTGTGTTTTTATTATGGTTATTTCCAAAAGGTTTTAATAAGATAATCAGCAAAGGCGATATGAATAAATCCGATAAAAGTGCGGTTGATATACCGATAACCACCAATATCCCCAAGTTTCGCATAATGTTAAAACTTGAAATCAGATAAACGGCAAAGGCTAATATTATTACAAGAGATGTTATGATAATGGCATTCCCAAGCGATTTTATGGTTTTGCCGACTGCTGTTTCGTAATTTCCAGTCTTTTGATAGAGCTGTTTGGTATGATTAAAAAAATGAATGGTATCATCAACGGCAATTCCAAGTATCATCGGTGCTACGGTTACGGTTAGAAAATCCAACGGAATATCAAAAAATCCCATTGCACCGCCTACAACTATGAGCGGAACGACATTAGGTATCAACCCGATTAGTCCTAATTTTACGCTTTTGAATGCCAACATCATTAAAATACTTATCACAAGCAAAGCAATTATGAGTGATTTGATTTGTCCTACGGATATTAATCGGTTTACTTCTGCCAAAGCGGGCAAAGAGCCTACGACACTTATTTTAGCATCGGGGAAAAGCTGTTTGGCTAATTCCCGTATGGTTTTCGTCTCTGCTATTGATTTTTTTGAATCCATAGTTTTTAGTCCTACACGAAGCCGTAACATATTGTATTC
>JALVVJ010000173.1 GCA_027023475.1 Flavobacteriales bacterium | reverse complement strand
TGTCGGCAAAATCCCCGCCTCCGGCTTTGAACCAAAGAATGTAACAAACCCGGAACTTTTGCGCCGCCGGCAGCGGAGCTTTGCTCCGCCGCCGGCGCCCCGACGGCTTGTGAAGCCGCGTAACTTGTCCCGCACATTGCGTAGCAATGTCGGGAAAAGCCCGAAGGACTTTGAAGCGCCAAAATCAAATAAATTACACAGTCCGAAACCGGTTTTCCAAAACAAAAAAATGTTATAACTTTGCACCGCTCTTTGAGTTCGGGATGTAGCGCAGTCCGGTTAGCGCACCACGTTAGGGACGTGGGGGTCGCAGGTTCAAATCCTGTCATCCCGACTCTTTTTTCTCGTATCGGGATGTAGCGCAGTCCGGTAGCGCGCTTCGTTCGGGACGAAGAGGTCGCAGGTTCAAATCCTGTCATCCCGACCAAACCTAGTCAGTGATATTTCGAGCGGCCGTCAGAAATGACGGTCTTTTTTTATCTCCGCCCGCGGCGGGGAGCTCTCGGAAATTTCCCGTATTTTTGTGCACCGCAGTATTTTTTGTCTATGGCCGTGATTGAACATATCCGCAACTTTTCCATTATCGCCCATATCGACCACGGGAAAAGCACCCTGGCCGACCGCTTGTTGGAATACACCGGCACCATCTCCGACCGCGAAATGAAGGAGCAAGTGCTGGACGATATGGACCTGGAACGCGAACGCGGCATCACCATCAAGAGCCACGCCATACAAATGGATTATCTGTTCGAGGGCAAAAAATACATTCTTAATCTGATAGACACGCCGGGCCACGTGGATTTTTCCTACGAAGTATCGCGCGCCATAGCCGCCTGCGAAGGCGCATTGCTGGTGGTGGATGCGTCGCAAAGTATTCAAGCACAAACCATTAGCAATCTTTATTTGGCCTTGGAGCACGATTTGGAAATTATTCCCATTGTCAATAAGGTGGATCTCCCGGGCGCCAATCCCGAAGAAGTTACCGACGACATTGTGGAACTGCTGGGTTGCGACTACGAGGATGTGATTTGGGCCAGCGCCAAAACAGGCCAAGGCGTGGACAAAATCCTGGAAGCCATCGTCCGGCGCATTCCGCCGCCCCAAGGCGACCCCGACGCGCCGCTGCAAGCATTGATTTTCGATTCGGTCTATAATCCCTACCGCGGCATCGAAGTGTATTTCCGGGTGTTCAACGGCCAAATCCGCAAGGGCCAACGGGTCAAATTCGTGGCTACCGGCCGCGAATACGATGCCGAAGAAGTGGGTGTGCTCAAACTCGCCAAAGAGCCGCGCCCGCACATTGGCACGGGCGATGTGGGCTACCTGATTTCGGGCATCAAAGACGCGCGCGAAGTCAAGGTGGGCGACACCATCACCGATGCCGGCAATCCCACGCCCAAACCCATCGAAGGTTTTGAAGAAGTCAAGCCCATGGTTTTTGCCGGCCTCTATCCGGTGGACACCGAAGAATACGAAGAACTGCGCACCACGCTGGAAAAACTGCGGCTCAACGATGCCAGCTTGACTTTCGAACCCGAATCCTCGGCGGCCTTGGGTTTCGGTTTCCGGGCGGGTTTTTTGGGTATGCTCCACATGGAAATCATCCAGGAACGGCTCGAACGGGAGTTTGGCATGAACGTTATTATCACCGTGCCCAATGTGCCCTACCGTGCTTATACCAAAAAACAACCGGACAAGCCGGTGGAAATCCATAATCCTTCGCAACTTCCCGACCCCGGCGTGCTCGACCGCGTGGAAGAGCCCTATATCAAGGCCACCATCATCACCAAATCGGAATTTGTGGGGCCGGTGATGAAATTGGCCATGGAAAAACGCGGTGAAATCAAAAATCAGGTGTATATCACGCCCGAACGGGTGGAACTGACCTTTGATATGCCCTTGGCCGAAATTGTGTTTGATTTTTATGACAAACTCAAAACCGTTTCGCGCGGCTATGCTTCTTTCGATTATCATCAAATCGGGTTCCGGCCGTCGGATTTGGTCAAGGTGGATATTTTGCTCAACGGACAACCCGTGGATGCACTTTCGGCCTTGGTTCACCGCGACCGCGCCTACGAAATCGGCCGGCGGATGGTGAGCAAGCTCAAAGAATTGATACCGCGCCAACAATTCGACATTCCCATTCAGGCGGCCATCGGGTCGCGCATTATTGCCCGCGAAACCGTCAAAGCCCTGCGTAAGGACGTAACGGCCAAATGCTACGGCGGTGATATTTCGCGTAAGCGGAAACTGTTGGAAAAACAGAAGAAGGGTAAAAAACGTATGCGCCAAATCGGCAAGGTATCCATCCCGCAATCGGCCTTTATGGCGGTGTTGAAGTTGAAGGATTAATGATGCTTATTGTTGAGCCAGGACAAGGTGTGGATGGAATTCCTATACCAAAAAGCCGTATTTTTGAATAAAAATTAGAATTACCCTTATGAAAAGCTTTCGATTGACACTTAGGAATAATTTTCCGGCACTTATTCCCGCCTTGCTTTTTTTCTTGTTCCTTACAAGTTGCGGAGCCGTAAAGACCACACAGGAGCCGCAAGCGGCACCCAAGCAAACAAGTGAAACCCTCACGCCAAAGAAATTTGTTGTCCGCACCATCGCCTTTTACAACCAGGAAAACTTGTTCGACACCATCGATGACCCCAAAACCCGCGATGATGATTTTACGCCCCGCGGAAGCTACGGATGGACAAGCGAACGCTACCGGCACAAAATCCACAATATGGCCAAGGTAATTTCCGGCATCGGACGCGACAAAACCGGAGCGCCACCTGTTGTTCTGGGCGTGGCCGAAGTGGAAAACCGCAATGTGATGGAGGATTTGGTCAACGACCCGCAGCTCAAACCCTACCATTACGGCATCATTCATTTCGATTCGCCCGATCACCGGGGCATCGACGTGGGATTGCTATACATGAAAGGCGTATTTCAGCCCATACGGATGCGTGTTTTTCCGTTGAAAATCTACGACGATCAGGGCCGGCGGATTTATACCCGCGATGTATTGCTGGTTTCCGGAAATATGGACGGCGAAGAGTTGCACATTATCGTCAACCACTGGCCTTCGCGCCGGGGCGGTGAAGCGCGCAGCCGGCCTTTGCGTATGGCTGCCGCACGATTGGATATGCAAATCATCGACAGTTTGCAACGCGAAAATAAATTTGCCAAAATCATTATGATGGGCGATTTGAACGACGACCCCGACAGTCCCAGCGTCAAAGAAGTGCTCCGCGCCAAAGGAAAAAAAGCCGACGTGCAACCGGGCGGCCTTTATGCGGCTATGGAACATTTCTACCGGGCGGGTATCGGCACCTTGGCCTACCGGGACAGTTGGAACCTGTTTGACCAAATCTTTGTCAGCTACCCTTTGATTGAAGGGACCACCGGCCGGCAAAAGGATTATTCCACATTCAAACTTTGGAAAAGCGGTATTTACAACAAAACCTTTCTGACCAACCGCAAAGGTGCTTTCAAAGGTTATCCGTTCCGCACCTACGCCGGCGGACAATACCTGGGCGGATACAGCGACCATTTTCCCACCTATATCATCCTGATTAAGCAAATTAATTAATTCCGTTTATGGCCATTGTGGCAATTGTAGGGCGGCCCAATGTGGGTAAATCGGCTTTGTTCAACCGGCTTATCGGTGAGCGCAAAGCCATTGTGGACGATGTGGAAGGCGTTACGCGCGACCGTATTTACGGCCGTTCGGATTGGAACGGCAAAGAGTTTACCCTGATCGACACCGGTGGCTATGTGGAGGGCTCCGACGATGTGTTCGAAAAAGAAATCCGCGACCAGGTGCAACTGGCCCTGGACGAAGCCGATATGATTCTTTTTGTGACGGACAGCCAAAGCGGCATCACGCCTTTGGACGAAGAAGTGGCCCGGTTGCTACGCCAAACCCGTAAACCCGTTTTGCTGGTGGTCAACAAGGTGGACAACACCAAGCGGATGGACGATGTGTGGGAATTTTACAACCTCGGATTCGACCATGTTTTTCCGGTGTCGGCCATCAACGGGAGCGGAACCGGCGACCTCCTGGATGCCCTGGTGGAAAAATTGCCCGAAGAAAAAGAAACAAAAACCGAAGACGCCATTCCTGTGTTTACCGTAGCCGGACGGCCCAATGTGGGCAAATCGACTTTCATTAATACCCTGTTCGGTGAAAAACGCAATGTGGTATCGGAGATTGCCGGCACCACGCGCGATACCGTACGTTGGCGCTACAATAAATTCGGCCGCACCTTTGATATTATCGACACCGCCGGTATGCGCCGCAAAAAAAAGGTCAACGAAGATGTGGAATACTATTCGGTGCTGCGCGCCATTCGTGCCATCGAACAATCCGATGTGGTCCTGCTGATGATCGATGCCACCCAAGGTATCGAAAGCCAGGATTTGCGCATATTCGACATTGCCCGGCGCAACAACAAGGGTATTGTAATATTGGTAAACAAATGGGACAAAGTCCAAAAGGATACGCATACCGCCAAGGAATATGCCCGTAAAATCCGCGAACGCATTGCGCCCTTTACCGATGTGCCCGTTGTGTTTATGTCGGCCCTGAACAAACAACGTATTTTGCAGGCCATCGACGAAGCCCTGCACGTGGCCGGAAACCGCCGCCGCAAAATCAAAACATCGGAACTCAACGAAGTGTTGCTGCCCATTGTGAAGCAGAATCCGCCGCCGGCCGTCAAGGGCAAGTATGTCAAAATCAAATACATCACCCAGTTGCCCACCCACGCACCCAAATTTGCCCTTTTTGCCAATCTGCCGCAATACGTCAAGGAGCCCTACAAGCGTTTTGTGGAAAACCAAATCCGCCGGCACTGGGATTTTACAGGCGTGCCCATCGAAATCTTTTTCCGCAAAAAATAAGCCATGAGCACCACGGCACAGGATGCTTTGATTTTCCTGACCGGACTTTTGGCCGGTTTTATGAACACGTTGGGTGGCGGGGGCTCGTCGCTTATTTATCCGCTACTGATTTTTCTGGGCCTTAGCCCGCATCAGGCGGTAGGGTCGGCGCGGCTTTCGTTTTTGGCGCAGGGTTTTTTCGGGGCCTACGGCTACCGTAAGCGCGGCCATTTTTTGATGCCTTTCGGGCTGTATGCCGGCTTGGCGGCCATGGCCGGAGCTTTTGCGGGCGCGGCGGCGGGTTTGGCAGTGCCGCCCTTGGCTTTTAAACGCATCATTGCCCTGGTGATTGCCTTGGTGAGCTTGGCGGTGCTTTTCGGTTTGCGCTTTGAGGGCTCGGGTGACAGACCGGCCAAAGGCACGTCCCTGAACGTTTTGCTGTTCTTTTTCCTGGGGATGTATAGCGGATTCATTCAAACGGGCTTGGGTTTTTTGATATTGGCCGTGCTGGCGGGGCTTAACCGGCTGAACATTCACCGGGCCAATAGTGTCAAGGCCATGGTGATATTGCTTTCGGGCATTCCTTCGCTGTTGATGTATGCCGCGGCGGGACAAGTGGTTTGGCCCGCGGCGCTATGGCTGGCGGCGGGCATGGGCACAGGCGCATTCCTGACCGCTTATTTCTCGGTGCGCTGGCCCGAACGGCTGGTCAAATATATCATCGCCGCCTTGGTGCTGGTAATAGCGGTAAGGTTGTGGGTGAGTTCGTAGGGTGAATTTAAGGATGCCTCAAAGCTCATCGGAGGATATTTCGGGTTAGTAATAGTATGTTTATCTTGGATACAGGAATAATGCAATATTTGGACATATTACCGTCATGCAGCATAAAAAATCGTATCACAATCGAATATTTTCGTATCATATCGTATCAAAAATGATGGGTTTTGTATATTTGCAATATGAAAGAAAAAGTTTATACATTCAGCTTAAATCTTGATTGGCAGTTATTAAGCATGATTAGCCAAATAGACAGATTTGACGCCTCTTGGTCTGGTATTGAGAAAAGAGAAGGGCAAAGTTTAAAACATCTCAAAAACATAGCCACCGTTCAAAGTGTGGGTGCATCAACCAGAATAGAAGGATCAAAAATGAGCAATGAAGAAGTAAAAGCATTACTCGACAATCTTGATATTACAAAAATTGAAGAAAGAGATGCGCAAGAAGTTGTCGGTTATTTTGAAGTGTTAGAACTTATTACCGAAAATTACAATGAAATCAAGATAACGGAAAATAACATAAAAAACCTGCACAATCTTTTACTAAGACATAGCGATAAAGACCAATGGCATAAAGGAAATTACAAACAGCTATCAAATGCTGTTGAAGCAACAATGCCCGATGGAACAAAACAAATTATTTTTCAAACAACCAATGCGGGGGTTGAAACCGAAGACGCCATGAGAAAACTAATTGAATGGTATCATGCCGATACAAAAGTTCATCCTTTGGTCAAAACGGCGGCTTTCTCTTATGAATTTGTCAGCATTCATCCGTTCCAAGACGGAAACGGGAGATTAAGCAGATTATTGGCAACATTGTTACTATTGCAAAACGGTTATAAATGGATACAATATGTAAGTTTTGAACACGAAATAGAAAATCGAAAAAACGAATATTATTTAAAATTGAGACAATGTCAAGCACAGCGGCCTAATGAAGATATTACGGAATGGGTAAAGTTCTTTCTTTCGTCGCTTATTAATATTCAACAAAAACTCATGGAAAAATTAGAATGGAAAGGGACGCAGGCAAAATTATCACCAAAAGAAAAATCCATACTTACATACATCGAAAATAATCCGGGATGCAAATCAGGTGAGATTGCCGGTAAATTGCATATTCCTGGTCCAACGGTCAAAAGAATATTAACTAAACTGGTGAACGAAAATTTGATTGAAAAATATGGTATCGGGCCGGGAACAAATTACGCAATAAAATAAATCCATAAAAAACCGAACGCCTCAATTCACAAACGCCTCTTTGATAACCGCTTTGACCTTTTTTATTTCGGCGGGGCGTAGCACGTAGGATAACCCATAGGAACCCTTCCCGAAAAACCGCGCCAGGGATGGGAGCGGTTATGCGGCGAAGGGGATGCCGTGTTTTTTGTGCTTGCGAGCAGGCTCCGCAGCTCCGACAAGGAGACATCGCAGCAAGCTATACAAAAACAGGCAGACACAAGCCGCATTTGAGCGGACAGCCCGGTCCCGGCTCGTGAACGCGCTGCGGTGCGCAGCAACGCAGCATGCGTGAACGAGTGCGGGAGGCGCCCTAAAAAAAATTTAACCGGTAATACCCGCTAAAACATCCACACCACCGCCATACCCGTAACACCCAACAACCAGCCGGCCAACAATTCGCCCAAACTGTGGGCCCGCAGAAAGTAGCGCGAAAAGGCCAACACACCCGTAAGCAATACCCATGCGGCAATCCATGGCAAAATGTTTTCCTGGTGCACCACCGACCAATGCATCAAAAATACCAAAGTGCCGCCCGTGGCCAAAAGGTGCAAACTGGGTTTGCGGCGGGTCATAAGATTAACAGTCGCCGTAAGCACCAAACCGATGCTTATGCCCAAAAAATACCGGGGCGGCTCCTGTAAACCGGGATTATGATGCATGGCACGCCACAGAAAAAAATAAACTATTGCCATTAGCAGGGTGAAATAGATGCGTGCCCGCAAATCGTTCAAAAAAAACGATCGCAGGATTTTGAGATTATACAAAATCATTTGCAGCAGCAAGGGCACCAATATGGCCGAAAGGAAAATCAACCGTAACAATTTCAGGTGGTCGAAAAAATAAAAACTGCTCACCGAAAAGTAGAGCCAAACCGTGTAGAAGGGAATAAAAACCGGGTGAAAAAGCACCGACACTATCCACGTGAGCCATTCCAAAATATGTTTGCCGGTGTGGATTTGTGCGGGGGTCATAATTCTTTGCGTAGGCGTGCCGGGGGTATGTTGAGTTGTTCGCGGTATTTGGCCACCGTGCGGCGGGCGATTTTATAACCCTGCTCTTTGAGCGCTTCGGCCAGTTGTTCGTCGGTCAGGGGTTTTTTCTTGTTTTCGCGCTCCACGATTTCTTTGAGAATTTCCTTGATGCGAATGGTGGACACTTCTTCGCCTTGTAGGGTTTCCATGGCTTCGGAAAAGAATTCTTTGAGCAATTTGGTGCCGTAGGGCGTGTCCACATATTTGCTGTTAGCCACGCGCGACACGGTGGAAATGTCCATATCGATACGTTGGGCGATGTCTTTGAGAATCATCGGCTTGATTTTGCGCTCATCGCCCGTAAGGAAATATTCCTTTTGGAAATCCACAATGGCCCGGATGGTTTTTTCCAGCGTGTTGTAGCGTTGGCGGACTGCATCGATAAACCAACTGGCGGCGTCCAATTTTTGTTTAATAAAAGTGATGGCATCGCGCTGGCTTTTGGTTTTGTTTTTGTCCAGCTTATAACCTTCGAGCATTTCCTTGTAGTGCCGCGATACGTGCAACTGGGGCAGGTTCCGTTGGTTGAGTTCCACCACCGGATATTTGTTGCCGTCGGGGCCTTCTTCGATGCGCACCTTAAAGTCGGGCACAATGTGGGTGGTGATGCGCTGTCCGCCGAACGAACCGCCCGGTTTGGGATTGAGTTTGCGTATTTCGTCCAGGGCTTTGCGCAGGGTTTCTTCGTCGATTTTAAGGCCCGAAAGGATTTTGCGGTAATGCTTATGCGTAAGTTCACGGAAGTAGCGTTCCACGATGCGCAGGGCGATTTTCCGTTCGGGTGTTTCGTCTTTGCGCAGCAATTGAATACGCAAGCTTTCGCGCAAGTCGCGCGCGCCGATACCCGGCGGGTCCAACAGCCATATTACGTTTTTGAGGATGCGTTCCACATCCTTTTCGTCCACCAGCAAACTTTCGTTGAAAGCCAAGTCGTCGGCTATGTCCATCAGGTCGCGGCGCAGGTAGCCGCCATTGTCCAGATTGCCGATGATGTATTCGGCGATTTTGGTTTCGGTTTCGTCCAGCCCGAAGGGAGCCAGCTGCTCCATCAGATATTCGCGGAAAGTCTTGCCCGCGGCCAGGGTCATTTTGTAGTCGTCATCGTCGTCAGGCGAATAGTTGGAAATATAGGTTTTGTAGTCGGGCGAGTCATCGTTGTTGATGTATTGGTCCAGTTCTTCGAAGGCCTTTTGTTCCCATTCTTCGCGTTCGCTCCGGGCTTCATCGGCCGGGTTATCGCCGGGCGGAAAAGAAGGGTCATCAATGATTCCCTCGTCCAAAGCGGGGTCGTTTTCGTCGGCGGTATCGGGTCCGGGTTCCAGGGCGGGATTATCTTCGATTTCCTGCTTGACGCGTTGTTCGAAATCCACGGTGGGCAGCTGGATGAGTTTCATCAGCTGGATTTGCTGCGGGGTGAGTTTTTGCAGCAATTTTTGTTGGATGGATTGTTTGAGCATAGATCCCGCGTATGGCGTTAGGTATGCAAATATAACGAATGTGTATCATTTTTTTGAACCAAGGATTTTTTGGGCGCCTTCCCGCACTCATTTACACATGCCGCATCATTTCACTTTGTTCACGCTGCGGCGTGTTCATGAGGCGGGAACCGGGCTGTCCGCTCAAATGCGGCTCGGGGACGGCCGGTTTGCCAAATGCCGGCGCCGTGGTCTCTTGCGCTGCGAGCCCCCGCCGCCGGCGGCAAACCAAGCCCTTCCCCCACGCCGCATAACCGCTTCCATCCCTGGCGCGTTTGGCGCGCGATAAATCGCGCGTCCACAATGGAACATTCCGCCTTGAATAAAACATCTGGGTTTATGCTTGTCCACTACTGTAAACATTGAAGCAGTGTATCATTTCGATGGAGCGCCCGCAGGGCGCGACTGAGAAATCTCAATACTCACAATTCATCCAAGGCGGAATTTTACGTTCCTATTGCCCAATCCGCCAAGAGATTCCTTCCCGACCTTCGGTGCGGGACAGGCAGTCGCCGCTGCGCGGCTCCGTCGGAATGACATCGTTCGCCTACTTTAAACATTGAAGGCGAAACCACCCGCGGGTTTGTCGCAGGAATGTCAAAGAAAGGCAAACCGGATACCCCGGATTCCCGCTTTCGCGGGAATGACAAATAGAATACCCGAGGAGACCGAAGGGCTCCGAGGGCCGCGAGGAGACGCCGCAGGCGGCTCCGCAGCATACGGAGCGAGACCGTCAGGGCTCGCGGAACTTGTCCCGCACATTGCGTAGCAATGTCGGGAGGCGACCGCAGGGCACCGGAGCGTATAAATACAACGCTGTAACTATTGAACCGCTTTTGCTATCTTTGAAACACAAACACAGCACAATGACTTTTAAGGAATTTGTCAAATACGTCGGGCTTATCGTGGTGAGTAGCTTGCTCACCTTGGCCGCTATTTTTTGGTTAAGTATGATGTCGCTTTCATTCCTGATTCAAAGCGCATCCAAGCAGGCCGGTAAATCCGACAAAACACTTATACGACCACACACCTACATCGAACTGCGTCTGGATTATCCCTTGAAGGAGGTGGAACGCGACCCTTTTGCCCGTTTCGATCCCAAAACCTTTGAATTCCGTCCGGCGCTGACTTTTCATCAGGTTTTGAAAGTCCTGGAAATGGCCTCCACCGACGAACGTATCGACGGCATTGTGGTGCATAGCGACGGCCTCCAAGCCGGATGGGCACAAACCGAAGAATTGCGCCAAGCCCTGACCCGCTTTTCCGAAAGTGGCAAGCCCGTGGTGGGCTATAACAGCATTTTGACGGCCAAAAACCTGTATTTGGCCTCGGGCACCCGGAAAATATGGGCCCATCACATGGCCGTAGCCGATTGGAAAGGCCTGGCGGCCCAAATCCTGTTTTTCAAAGACCTGCTCCGAAAACTGCATATCGATGTGCAAGTTATCCGTCACGGTAAATACAAAAGCGCCGTGGAACCCTTCGTCCAAAAGAAAATGAGTCCGGCCAACCGCTTGCAAACCCGCCGTATGGTCAACGGCATTTGGCACGAAACACTTCAAAAAGTGGCCGGGGCACGACAATTGGACCCGGATTCTTTGAACGAGTGGGCGGCCCGTTTGACCTTGCGCTTGCCGCAGGATTTAGTGCAGCACGGCCTGGTGGACGGCTTGCTCTATCCCGACGAACTAAAAAAACGCTTGGCCGGCTTGTCGGGCAACGAAGTGCGCGCCTTCGATATTCATTTTGTTACCGAAACCGATTATTACTACAAGAACAAAGCCAAGGAAATTTTCAAAGAATTGGCCCCGGTGGGTTCGGGCGTTATTGCCGTGCTTTTGGCCGAAGGCCAAATCGTGCCGGGCGAAGGTAATAAAGACGAAATCGGCGCCGATGCCTTGATAGGGCAAATCCGGAAACTGCGTAAGGACGACAAAATCGATGCGGTGGTCTTGCGCATCAATTCGCCCGGAGGTAGCGCCATGGCTTCGGAACAAATTTGGCGTGAACTGAAACTCTTGGCCAAAGAAAAGCCCTTGGTGGTCAGTATGGGTAATGTGGCCGCTTCGGGCGGATATTATATTGCCACCGCCGCCGACAATATTTTTGCCGACCGCACCACCATCACCGGAAGCATTGGTGTGTTCGGGCTCATTCCCAACCTGCAAAATGCCGTAGGAGCCATGGGCATTAGCGTGGATACGGTCAAAACGCACCCGCACGCCGATATGGGCTTGATGCGTCCGTTGGATACCACCGAAAAAGCATACTTCAAGCAAATGATTGAATTCACCTACCACACTTTCTTGCAACGGGTGGCCGACGGCCGCGAAATGAACATCGACCGTGTGGATAGCATTGCCCAAGGCCGGGTATGGACCGGTGCCGATGCCGTAGAACTGGGCTTGGCGGATAAAGTGGGCGGACTGACCGATGCTGTGGAATACACCAAAACCTTATTGCCCAGCGATAGTAAACCGGTCAGAGTGCGCTACTATCCGCAGGTGGAAAATCCTTTTGCAGCACTGTTCAGTTTAAAAGCCGACGAAGCACGCGAACAACTGCGACGCGCCTTGTTGCCCGCACCCTTGGACAAGGCCGTGCAATGGCGTCAAAAATATGCGCGTATGCTGTCCCGTGACAAAATATGGATGCTTATGCCCTATCAACCCGATATCCGATGATTGTTCGTGCCAGTAATATTGACAAACATTTCGGTGCGTTGCAAGTGCTGCGCGACGTGAGCTTGGAAATTCCCGCCGGACGGGTGGTCAGCATCACCGGCCCTTCGGGCGCAGGAAAAACCACTTTGTTGCAAATTCTGGGCACACTATTAAAGCCCGACGACAAACCGCACATTTTGGAAATCGCCGGCAGATCCGTAGGACAATTACACGGAAAGTCATTGGCGGAATTTCGTAACCGGCACATCGGTTTTGTGTTTCAATTCCATTACTTGCTACCCGAATTTACGGCATTGGAAAATGTGGCATTGCCGGCATACATCGGCGGCTTGTCAAAGGCGGAAGCCGACCGGCGGGCCCGGCAAATTTTGGAACTCGTAGGGCTGAACGAACGCCTGCATCACCGGCCCGGCGAACTGTCGGGCGGCGAACAACAACGGGTGGCCGTGGCCCGGGCCCTGATCAACCGGCCCGAAGTGGTCTTTGCCGACGAACCCAGCGGCAATCTCGACTGGGCCAATGCCCAAAAACTTCACCGGCTCTTTTTCGATTTGCAAGAACGGTTGGGAACCACCTTTGTGATTGTTACCCACAACCGTGAACTGGCCGAAATGTCACATATGATTTACGAAATGCGCGACGGAAGCATCTTAAATGTGATTCAAAAAAATCCCTCTCCGGCAGGCGAAGAGGGATAATACTTTTCTGTACGTGTGCTGTTATTTCTTTATCAATTTTCCCGTGGCTGTGCCTTGGCCTGTATGCAGGCGGAAAACATACATACCGGGCGTTAATTCCGAAAGCCGTAGTAATTGACCTCGCCGGATTTCACTGCTCCAAACGGGTTTTCCGGTCAGGTCGAAAATTTGCAGACGGGCTTTTGTACCGGCCGAAGCATCCCAATCGAATCGTAAATTACGGCTAAACGGATTGGGCAAAATTCGCAGGCCTGTAAGCGTTTGCCGCTGCACGTCCAACAGCGGACCGTAATAAAAGTCGTCGCGGGATTCAAAAACCCAGGTGGCGCCGGCCGTATCGTAGCGGTATGCTTCGGAGTATAACAATTTGTTGTCGTTCAAAGGTTGATAATAGCGCAACCACGGATTGCCGAACAAGCGCTCCTGGTAATCAAAAATATCGAAGGAACCGGGCCAAGCAATTTCATCGCCCGCAATGCTGGTGTCGTATTGGTAAATCCGGCGATCATCAGCTTGGGTTTTCCAAGCGGCGGCCGTGGAATCCCATACAAAACGGTCGCTTTGCATTTGCAGTGCACTACCCGAAGCTGTGTAGGTAATCACATCTTTTTCGGAGCCCACCCATTGCGAGGCGGAATCGTCCCACTCGTAGTGTTCGGTGCGAACGATTTTTCCGGTGCTGCCGTCGAACTCGTAAATATCTTTTTCCACATTTTCCCAGCTGGTACCCGGGCGGGCTTGATGAATAATGGTGTGAATTTCGTTACCACCGCTTGTGCTGATACTGATATCTTTTTTGTCAAAATCATACCAAGTAATGGTCGCCCAAACTTTGAGAAGTTCTTGTGTCATCCGGCCTTGGCTGTCAAAAGTGCGAATCAATTTGGCATAATTGTTCCACGACGACGAACCGTCATCCCATTGGTAAATCATTATTTGCGTGATGCGGGACTGGGCGTCGTAGGTAATGTCGCCGCGTAGCACATTGACATATTGGTTTTGGCTGGCATCGTAGTCCTGCTGGATGACTCTGGTGGGTTTGTTGTTGCTGTTGTAATGGGAATATTCGTAGCGGCTGGCATCCCATATTCCACCCGAAAAAGATGAATCCACCTGACGTATCAAATGTTGTTGGGCATCGTAGGCATAGGTATGTATTTCGCGTGCGGTAATGGTATTGGATGCGTCGAAATGGTCGTTTTCCGAATAAGTCATATTGCCTGCGGCGTCGTATTGATAAAACAAAGTGTCGGAACTGCCTGTCAAAAAGTCTAAATGTTGTTCCCATTGGCTGCGGTGGGCGTTGTCGTAGCCGTAGTAATAGCCATACATCCGCGTCGATACACTATCGGTGGTAATCAAGGAATCCAATTGCGTTTGCAAGGCCAATGGCCTTTGGGCGGCATCGTCAGCAAAGGGATATTGCTGAATATGACGGAGTAGCGGAACCAGCATTTCGTCTGCCGGGCGTTGTTGTGCATTCACAGACGCGGTCAAAGTGGCAAAAAGAAAGAGCCAAAGTATTTGTCGTTTCATAGGGCTTGGATTTTTCCGGCGTTAAGCAAATAAAAAACAGCAAAAATTATACCAATTATTTTTGACAGTCCGTTGCCGGTTTGACATTTATATAAAAACCGTTCACGGCATTGCTGCGCTTGGTATAAGCTGCACTATGTAGGGGCTTCACGAGTGGACGCAAAGCTGCGGGGTGGTAGCGTTTTTATGTCGCCGATTCCCGGAATGATGCGAGACAACAAGAACCGATTTAAGCGTCATTCTTTATAAAGTAACACAAAACAATTATTTTTGTATAAACTAAAACAATGAAGCGGTTTATTCTTTTTATTTCCGTATTTATAGTCTTTTTGTCTTGTGGAACAAAGGTAAAAACCGAAAACACGAATCAATCCACCGCCAATAATGATTTTTTACAACCTGGGGATACGCTTGTTATTTATACCGCATTTACTGTTGCACCAAATGGTGAAATTGAAAGCGTAAGGATTGAAAAAGTCGAATATTCGGGCAGTGAAAATAAAAAGCCGAACAAAAAAGAAATAGCAGGTTTAAAAAAAGAAGTCATACGCACAATAAAGAAAATGGGACCTTTTAAGGGGACGAACAAAAGAATAAGGTATCATTTACCGATACAATTTGTGGTTGAGGATGATTAAAAAACAGAAACTATCCGGATTAAGGATGACGGTCCCGGCCAAATGATTTTTATTTTGCTAAGCGTCCGGTATAGCTCGCGCCAGGGATGGGAGCGGTTATGCGGCGAAGTAGGCATCGCTTCAAGCATAAAATTCTCACACCAAGTTTTGTTCTTTTTGCCGATAACGGCATTGACCATCCTGCCATAGCTACGGCTATGTCTTCGGGATTGCCGGCTTTGTTCTCGACAAAAATAACTTCAACTTTTCCGATACTTTATGCTTGAAGCGATGCCGCCCTGCCGCCGGCCTGCATACACGGCGGGGTGGCTGACAGTGGGAAGCCGCACCGCCGTGTATGCAGGCCAAGAGCGGGACGAGCCGCATTTGAGCGGACAGCCCGGCGGCTGCCGCGTGAACGCCGGCGGGTGCAAAAGCGCTCCGCCGTCTTGAAGCAACCGCCGATGCGTGAACGTGAGCAGCCGGGTGCCCGGAAAAACATCTTTATATTTTTGGAAAACCGGGACTTGAACCAAAACAAAAAAGTTGTATCTTTGCTCCCGCAAAAGGGCTCCGTAGCTTAACTGGATAGAGCACCTGACTACGGATCAGGAGGTTGCAGGTTCGAATCCTGCCGGAGTCACCGGGCCGCTTCTCTGTGGGGAAGCGGTTTTTTTTGTGGCCGGAATTTTGTTTTTACCGAAAAACTTTCCGTATTTTTGATTTTTAATCGGAGGAATGAAAAAAATCCTTTTGGCCGGCACCTTGGCCTTCGATGAAGTAACCACGCCCTACGGACATTCGGGCCGTATGTTGGGTGGTTCGGCCACCTACCTGTCGTTTGCCGCTTCGCTTTTTGGCCCTAAAACGGGTGTGGTTTCGGTGGTGGGCGATGATTTCGGGGATGAGCTTTTGGACAAATTCCGGCGCCGCGGCATCGATTTACAAGGAGTGCAACGCCTGGCCGGGCACAAAAGTTTTTATTGGAAGGGTTATTACTACGAAAATATGAACCGGCGCGACACGCTGGTTACCGAGGTCAACGCCCTGGAACATTTCGACCCGCGGGTGCCAGCGGATTTTCGCCGGCCCGACCTGGTAGTGCTGGGCAATTTGCATCCGGCTGTTCAAGCACGGATTTTGGATCAATTGGATGCGCGTCCGCAACTGATTGTGTTGGACACGATGAACTTTTGGATGGACACGGCCCGCAAGGAATTGGATGCGGTGATTGCCCGGGTTGATTTGCTGATGCTCAACGAAGAGGAAGCCCGCCAACTGACCGGGGAGTTTTCCATCATCACGGCGGCCAAACACATTATGCAAATGGGGCCCGACTATGTGGTGATCAAACGGGGCGAATACGGTTCGTTGCTTTTCCACGCCGATGCGGTGTTTATGGCACCGGCCTATCCGTTGGAAGTGTTCCGCGACCCTACGGGTGCGGGCGACACTTTTGCCGGGGGTTTTGCCGGACACCTGAGCCGGTATGAAAGTTTTGGCTTCAACGAACTGAAAGACGCCATTATTTGCGGGGCCAATTTGGCATCGTTTACGGTGGAGGATTTCGGCACGCGGCGCTTGGAAAATCTGCACAGGGACGAACTCAGGGAACGTATGCGTAAATTTGTGGAAATAACCCATTACCCAATGTTGGAACGCGTGTATGAGTAAAATACTGTTGATTTACACCGGCGGCACCATCGGGATGCAGCGCCGCGCCGACGGCAGCTTGCAGCCCTTTGATTTCGGGGCTGTCCGGAGGCATATTCCCGAATTGGATTTGTTGGACCACCGGATTGATTTTACCGCCTTCGACCGGCCGGTGGACTCGTCGGATATGATGCCCGAGCGTTGGGCGGAATTGGCCGGAATAATACGTAAAAACTATGACGACTACGACGGCTTTGTGGTGTTGCACGGCACCGATACTATGGCCTACACGGCATCGGCATTGAGTTTTATGCTGGAAAACCTGAGCAAACCCGTGGTGTTTACCGGCTCGCAACTGCCCATTGGCGACCTGCGCACCGACGCCAAAGAAAACATTATCACGGCTGTGGAAATTGCGGGAAGTTACGAAAAGACCAAGCCGCGGGTGCCCGAAGTGAGCATCTATTTCGAATATGAACTGCTACGCGGCAACCGGACCGTGAAATACAGTTCGGAACATTTCAACGCCTTTGTTTCGCCCAATTATCCGCCCTTGGCCCGTGCGGGGGTGGAAATTGAATTTTTTCCCGAACGCATTTGGCCCGTGTCCAAGGGTGTGTTTCAGGTGTTCGACCGGCTGGAAACCCGGGTGATTCCATTGAAAATTTTTCCGGGGATGCGTCCCGAGTATTTTGATGTGATTTACCAATATCCGCAATTGCGCGGGGTGGTGTTGGAAACCTATGGCAGTGGTAATGCCCCGCAGCTGGACTGGCTGGACGAACGCATTCGCAGGGCCACCGATGGTGGCATCAAGGTGGTCAATATCACCCAATGCGCCGAAGGGCGGGTGTTTCCCGAAAAATATGCCACGGGCAAGCACCTGTTTGAAGCCGGCGCCATTCCGGGCAAGGATTTGACCACCGAAGCGGCCTTGGTAAAAATGATGTATTTGCTGGGCAAAGGGGTGTCGGATAAATCCTTTGCGCGGTTTATGGGCCAGTCGCTCCGGGGTGAGTTGACGGAGTGAGGGTTTGAATGCCGGTTATTCAACCCCCCAAACCTACCGGTATTATAAACGCAGGTTGTTTCCACCGGTGTTGATGGTGATGATTTCTTACAGGATTTAATATCTTATTGCACTATCAGAAAATCTTTGTCCAGGGAGACCGGCCTGGTTAATTTTGAATTATGAATTATGAATTATGAATTGATTTTCAGTTAATTGGTGGGGTTTTTATGAGAAATAAAGGCCGGGCTCACCGGCAAGCGGAGGCAGACCGCAGGGCTGCCGGAGTGCGAGGGGAGACTAGCGCTTAGCCGCAGGCGAAGCGTGCCGGCTCCCCGAGCCGCGAAACAAGACAAGGCGTGGCACTTAGCGTTGGCCGCCGGAAGCCGCCGGCTTGTGGAGCCGTGGAGCAAGACCCGCAGGGGCTTGCGGAACCCGGAGGCAAAACAAGCGCTTTGCGTTTGGCCCCGGCCCGGCAAGCGTGCAGGTTTGCCGGAGGGGACTAAAAAAACATACCGGACAATATGCCAACGAAAAACACCTGCCTAAAATTCATTAAATGCCGTAAAGAAAAACCTCATTTAGCTGACCTATATCATTTTTGCCGATAGGCAGGTTGGTATCTTTGTCCAAAGATAAGCGGAACATTATGGGTAAAATTGCTCTTTTGGTCTTTCTGCTGGCGGGTATAGCCCTGATACTGATAGCAGTGGGACTTTCCAATTTGATTTCCTACAAATCGGATAATCCCGAAAAACGCCTGCCCTACGAATCGGGAATGCGCACCATAGGGCCTACCTGGGTGCGTTATCGCACGGGCTATTACCTTTTTGCCCTGATATTTTTGATTTTCGACATCGAAATTGTGTATCTGGTGCCTTGGGCAACGGTGTTCCGTGAAATCGGAACGGTGGCCTTTGTGGAAATATTGATATTTCTGCTCATTTTGGGCATCGGTTTGGTATATGCATGGAAAAAAGACGCATTGAAATGGGTGAATTAGACAACAAACAGTATTTTATCGGTGATACGCCCGATGCGCCGGCCACGCACAACGTGGTGCCGCAAGATTTTCCCGGGCAAATCATCCCGGGCGGCAACGGCGGAAACATCGTCATCACCACCTTGGACAAAATCATCAACTGGGGCCGCAAAAATTCGCTGTGGCCTTTGTATTTCGGCACCAGTTGCTGTGCCATCGAAATGATGCAAACAGGAGCGGCCAAATACGACTGGTCGCGCTTTGGTTTCGAAGTGGCCAGGCCTACGCCCCGCCAAGCCGACCTGATTATCATTGCCGGTACCATTGTGGGAAAAATGGCGCCCGTGCTGCGCCGGCTCTACGACCAAATGTCGGAACCCAAATATGTGATAGCCATGGGCGCTTGCGCCATTTCGGGCGGGCCGTTCTACTACAACAATTACTCGGTGGTGCGCGGTGCCGACCATGTAATTCCGGTGGATGTGTATGTGCCCGGCTGTCCGCCCCGGCCCGAAGCCCTGCTGGATGCCATGATGCTGCTGCAAAAGAAAATCGAAAAAGAAAGTATCAAAACCCGCCGCAATCCCATCGACGGATTCGACGAGGGAAAAACCTTGTAAATCCATTGCCCTATGACCGCCGAAGAACTGAAAAACTATTTGCAAAGCTGGGACGACAGTTTGGAATTTATCGAAAAAATTCCCGAAGAGGTTGCCCTGTTTGCGGCCTTGGAAGACATTCCTTCGGAATGGCTCAATGTGGAAGTGCCGTTGTCGCACTTTAAAGGTATTATGCAACATCTGAAATCCGACGAAAATACGGCCTTCGATTACCTGTTCAACATGACGGGCATGGATTGGGGACAGGAATTGGGCGTAATCTATCATCTGGAAAGTACGCGACACGGCCATATCCTTGTGGTGCGCGTTCGCACGGCCGACCGCGAAAATCCCGAAATTCCCACCGTGGAAGACATCTGGAAAACCGCCCACCTGCACGAACGCGAAATCTACGACCTGCTGGGTATCCGCTTTACCGGACACAGCAACCTCAAACGCATATTCCTTACGCCGGACTTCCAAGGACATCCGCTGCGCAAGGACTACGAAGACGATTATATGATCCTGCGAAAATAGGCACATATGGAAACCAACACTCAAATACTTTCCACCGAAGATTTACGCTCCCAAGAATATTTCCTGAACATGGGCCCGCAGCATCCGGCCACGCACGGCGTGTTGCGCCTGCTTCTGACCATGGACGGAGAAATCGTCAAAAACATCGAACCGGATTTGGGCTACATTCACCGGGGCATCGAAAAAATGGTGGAATACGACACCTACCGTCAAATTATCCACGTTACCGACCGGCTGGATTACCTGTCGTCGCACATGAACAACGAAGCCGTGGCTTTGGCCATCGAAAAGGCCCTGGAAGTGGAGGTGAGCGACCGCATCAAGGTAATCCGCACCATGATGGACGAACTTACGCGTATTGCTTCGCACCTGCTGTGGTGGGGCGTAATGGGCATGGACATCGGCGCCCTGACTACCTTTATGTATGCCTTCCGTGACCGGGAAATGATCAACGAAATCATGGAAAAAACCACAGGAGCACGCCTGACCATGAGTTACAACATTCCCGGTGGTGTGATGTTTGACCTGCATCCCGATTTTGTCAAAGACGTTAAGGCCTTTATTCCGCATATGCG
Source organism: Flavobacteriales bacterium (assembly GCA_027023475.1). Lineage (GTDB taxonomy): Bacteria > Bacteroidota > Bacteroidia > Flavobacteriales > Flavobacteriaceae > JAADED01. The sequence goes on along the minus strand of JALVVJ010000173.1, from coordinate 6,747 downwards.
CAAAGTGTTGCCCGAATATGACCGTTTGCTTACGGGTAACATTATTTTCCAACGCCGCATGAAAGGCGTAGGATACCTTTCGGCCGAGGATGCCATAAGCCACGGGGCTTCGGGTCCGGTGGCGCGCGGTTCGGGCGTCCGGTGCGATATTCGAAAAAAAGCGCCTTATAGCGCCTACGACCGTGTGGAATTTGACGAAATCATCGAAACCGGCGGCGACAACCTGGCACGTTACCAGGTGAGGATGCGTGAAATGTATGAGTCGCTCAACATCCTGGAACAATTGGTGGACAACATTCCCGAAGGGCCCTATCAAATGCCCATGCGCACGCTTATCAAATTGCCCAAAGGCGAATTTTATCAACGGGTGGAAACCGCCCGGGGTGAGTTCGGCGTGTTTATCGTGAGCGACGGCAAGAAAAATCCCTACCGTGTCAAATTCCGTTCGCCGGGCTTTTCGAACCTGAACGCGCTTATCCAGGCGGGGCGTGGTGTGAAATTGGCCGACCTGGTGGCCATTATGTCCACCTTCGACTTTGTTATTCCCGATATCGACCGCTAAAAACGGATAAATGATGAATATGTTAAGCATAAATATTTTTCAAACCTGGCTGGAACAAACCCACGGCATATGGTATGTGCTGGTGTTGGCGGGCATTGCGGCCATCTATTTGGGCTTTTTTGCCGTGGCCGGCTTGATGTTGGTGTATTTGGAACGCCGCGTGGCCGGTTACTTCCAACTGCGTTTGGGGCCCAATCGCGTAGGGCCTTGGGGATTGCTGCAAACCATTGCCGACGCACTCAAACTGGTGTCCAAGGAGATTTTTGTTCCCAAAATGGCCGACAAATTGCTCTATAAGGCGGGTTACTACATCGTCATCATTGCCGCCCTGTTGGCCTTGGCCGTGATTCCGTTTGCGCGCCAAATTCAGGCCTTGGATTTCAACGTGGGATTGTTTTTTATTTCGGCCGTATCGTCGGTGGGTGTTTTGGGGATTTTGATAGGCGCTTGGGGCAGCCGGAACAAGTATTCGCTCATCGGGGCCATGCGTAGCGGTTTACAAATGATCAGTTACGAACTCTCGGCCGGTTTTGCCATTATTGCCGTGGTGCTGATGTCGGGCACGTTGAAAATGACCGGTATTGTCGAGGCCCAAAAACACACTTGGTTTTTGTTCCAAGGCCATCTGCCGGCCATCATTGCTTTTATGATTTTCCTGATTTCGGGAACGGCCGAGACCAACCGGGTTCCGTTTGACCTGGTGGAAGGCGAATCGGAATTGGGTGCGGGCTTCCATACCGAGTATTCGGGTATGGGTTTTGCCTTCTTTTTCCTGGCCGAATTTATCAATATGTTTATCATTGCCGCCTTGGGGGCCACCTTGTTTTTGGGTGGATGGTTGGCGCCCTTCGGCATCACCGACGGATTGCCGGCACAGTGGCTTTGGGGCATAATTTGGTTCCTGCTCAAAGTTTTCGTGCTGATTTTTCTGCTGATGTGGTTCCGCTGGACCTTTCCGCGTATCCGTATCGACCAATTGCTTACCTTGGAATGGAAATACCTGCTGCCCATCGGTTTGGTCAATACGGTGATTATGGCTTGGATGGTTTGGAAAGATTGGTTAATACATTTGGGATAAATAGGACGTTATGACTTATTTTGGAAAAATATTTTACGGCATCAAAACCTTGTGGACGGGAATGAAAGTAACCGGCGGTTATTTCTTTCCCAATATCACAAGGAAAAAATATGTAATCACGCGCCAATATCCCGATGAACCGGCCGTGGTTTTCCCGCGCTTCAAAGGCGAAGTGGTGATGTGGCACAACGAGAACAACGAACACCGTTGCACGGGTTGTCAGGCCTGTGAAATTGCATGTCCCAACGGATCCATTGAAATTATTTGGAAACGTGAGGTGGATCCCGAAACAGGCAAGAAAAAGAAAATGTTGGATCAACACATCTATCACCTGAGCATGTGCACCATGTGTTCGTTGTGTATTCAAGCTTGTCCGACCAATGCTATCATGTGGTCCACCAATTTTCATAACGCCACCTACGACCGTGGCTTGCTGACCAAAGTGTTGAACAAACCGGGTTCCAAACTCATGGCCGGTGTGGAAGAATAAGGAATAGTGCTATGGAACAAATACTTTTTTACATACTTGCAGGAACAACCCTAGTGGCGGCCCTACTTACCGTGAACACGGCAAAGATCTACCGGGCGGTGGTTTATTTGCTTATCGCCTTGCTGGGCATTGCCGGAATATATTTTCAAATGAATTACGACTTTATGGGGGCCGTGCAACTGTCGGTCTATGCCGGCGGGGTAATGGTGTTGTTGGTCTATGTGGTGATGCTCACCGAAAAGGTGGGCGAACCCATACGACGCATTGCGCCTTTCCGGCGGGCAATTGCCGGCATTACCGTGCTACTGTTGATGGGGCTGGCTTTGTTTGCCATTTGGAAATTCGACTTCCAAACACTTGGAAACGATTCACCCGTTACGGTGGAACAAGTGGGCAAGGCCATGTTGAGCTACGAGCGCAACGGCTTTGTGCTGCCTTTTGAAGTGATTTCGGTGCTTCTTTTGGCCGTGATGATCGGTGCTATTGTGATTGCCAAATCCAAAATTCAGAAAAATACAGACCAATGATCGAAGGTGTTAGCATACAAGTAATATTAACGTTTACCACCGTTTTGTTCTTTATCGGACTCTACGGCTTCCTGACACGCACCCATTTGATAGGGATATTGATTTCCTTGGAATTGATGCTCAATTCCGAGGCCATCAATTTTGTGGCGGTGAACAAGTATTTACATCCCGAATTTTTGCAAGGAGCGGTGTTTTCCTTGTTTATCCTGGCCCTGGCGGCAGCCGAAACGGCTTTGGCTTTGGCCATTATTTTGCAAGTATATCGCCGCACCGGTTCGGTGGACGTGAAGGAAGTCAAAGAACTCAAATACTAAAACCGCGGGACTATGGATTTCAGTTATGTGATTTGGATACCGGCTTTGCCCTTGATAAGTTTCCTGCTGCTGGGCTTGTTTAACCGTTATTTCCGCAAGGAACCCGTGGCGGGCTATGTGGGCGTGGCTTCGTTGGGAACCGCTTGGGTGTTGGCCCTCTACACGGCTTGGAAATATTTCTTTGAAGTGGGATTGCAAAACGGGCAATATGTTCCTTTTACACCCTTCAAATGGGAATGGATTCATTTTACCGATAAACTTTCCATTGACATGGGCATTCTGTTGGATCCCATTTCGGTGATGATGCTTGTGGTGGTAACCACCATTTCGTTCATGGTGCACATTTACAGCATCGGTTATATGCATGGCGACGAAGGTTTTGCGCGCTTCTACGCCTATTTGTCCTTGTTTTCGTTTTCGATGCTATCGTTGGTATTGGCATCCAATATTTTTCAAATTTATATTTTCTGGGAATTGGTGGGCGTGTCGTCGTTCCTGCTCATCGGTTATTATTTTGTCAAACCTTCGGCCATTGCGGCGGCCAAAAAGGCCTTTATCGTAACCCGCTTTGCCGATTTCTTTTTTCTGGTAGGTATATTGATGATTGGTTATTTTGTGGGCACTTTCGACATCGAAACGCTCAATAGCGAAGGAACCATAGCTTGGATTGCCCAACATCCCGGCCCTGTGTTTATGGGCCTGTCGGTTGTTACATGGGCGTTGATATTGATTTTTGTGGGTGGCGCAGGTAAGTCGGCCATGTTTCCGTTGCACATTTGGTTGCCCGATGCCATGGAAGGGCCCACGCCCGTGTCGGCGCTTATTCATGCCGCCACTATGGTGGTGGCCGGTGTGTATTTGGTAGCACGGATGTTTCCGCTATTCTATCACACGGGCGACGGCTTTGCCTTGCGGGTTGTGGCTTCGGTGGGAACTTTTTCGGCCCTTTTTGCCGCCATCATCGCCTTGACACAGGAAGACATCAAACGTGTGCTGGCCTATTCCACCATGTCGCAAATCGGTTACATGATGATGGCCTTGGGTGTTTCGGGCTACGAAGGCGTGGAAGGCCTGGGTTATATGGCCGGTATGTTCCACTTGTTTACCCACGCCATGTTCAAGGCATTGCTATTCCTGATTGCCGGCGTAGTGATTCATGCCGTTCATTCCAACCTGATGAAAGATATGGGCGGATTGCATAAATATATGCCCATTGCCAGTTGGACCTTTCTTATTGCCGCCTTGGCCATTTCGGGCATTCCGCCTATGGCGGGTTTTTACAGTAAAGACGAAATTTTACATGCGGCCTTCGAATACAGCTTTATCATTTGGCTAACGGGCTTTCTGGTAGCCGGATTGACGGCCTTCTATATGTTTCGCTTGTATTTCCGCATATTCCACAACGGCACGCGCGAATATCACCACCGGCCCAAGGAAGATAGCCGCGCCATGACCGGTCCGCTGATTTTCCTGGCGGTGCTCACGCTGACCGTGGGCTGGGTGTTTACGCCGTTTTCGGAATATGTAACGCCCACGCGTGTTCCGTTCCATTACCATATTCATTGGGGCAGCCCGTTGGTATTGGGTTCCATGGCCATTGCGCTTACGGGCATATTGGCCGCTTACTTTTTCTACTACAAGCCCACGGAATATCCGCAAAAGGTGGCCCGTGCGTTCGGCATCACCTACAAGTGGGCCAAGGATAAGTTCTATATGGACGAACTCTATTTGTTCGTTACCAAACGGATCATTTTCGACAAAATTTCCAAGCCCGCCGCTTGGTTCGACCGCAATGTGGTGGATGGCATGATGGATGCTTTGGGGAACACCACGGTGTGGATTTCCAATCGCATCAAAGGCCTGCAATCGGGACGCTTGCAGGAATACGGAATTTACTTCGTCTATGGAGTTGTGGTGCTGATTATGGTGTTTTATTTTCTTAACTTCTAAAATGACCGACGAATGGATATTTTAACCTTATTTGTCGTTGTTCCCACGCTGACGGTGCTGGCCTTAGTGTTTACCAAAAACCTGCGTCAGGCACGTGTTACGGCTTTGGCCGGTATGTTGGTGCAACTGTTGATGGCCTTTCACCTGGTGTGGAAATACATGAACGACCGGGCCGCCGGTGCCACCGACCTGATGCTGTATGTGAAAGACAAAGTTTGGTTTCCCGACTGGAACATACATTATTACATTGGCGTGGACGGCATTTCGGTTTTGATGATTATGCTCACATCGCTTATCGTGGTGGCCGGCATTTTTGTGTCGTGGAAAATCGATGATTTGCCCAAGGAATTTTTCATTTCGCTCATTGCTTTGGCCACTGGGGTCTTCGGTTTCTTTATTTCACTCGACCTGTTTACCATGTTCGTGTTCTACGAAATTGCCGTGATTCCCATGTATTTGCTCATCGGTATTTGGGGAAGCGGGCCGCGCGAATACGCCGCCATGAAACTGACGCTGATGTTGATGGGCGCTTCGGCCTTGTTGTTGGTGGCCATTTTGGGTATTTATTTCCATTCGTCGCCCGACGGGCATTATACCTTTAATGTGTTGGAAATTGCCAAGCACGCCAACCTGTCGCCTGCGATGCAAAAAATCTTTTTCCCGCTGGCCTTTATCGGGTTCGGCACCATTGGCGCTTTGTTTCCGTTCCACACATGGTCGCCCGACGGTCACTCTTCGGCACCCACGGCCGTTTCCATGCTCCATGCCGGCGTGTTGATGAAACTGGGCGGTTACGGTATTTTTCGCGTGGCCATGTATTTGATGCCGCAAGGCACGGTGTTTTGGACCAACTTTTTCCTGGTGTTGGCCGTTATAGGTGTGGTTTATGGCGCTTATGCCGCCATCCAACAAACCGATTTGAAATACATCAACGCCTATTCGTCGGTGAGCCACTTGGGTTTGGTATTGTTCGGGCTGTTGATGCTGAACAAGGTGGCATGGAACGGCGCTATGCTGCAATCGCTGTCGCACGGATTTATCACGGCCCTGTTCTTTGCGCTCATCGGAATGATTTACGGCCGCACGCATACGCGTGATGTGCGCCAAATGCGCGGTTTGCTCAAAATTATTCCCTTCCTGGCCACTGCCTATGTTATTGCCGGATTGGCCAATCTGGGTTTGCCCGGATTCAGCGGTTTTGTGGCAGAGATGAATATTTTTATGGGCGGATTTTTGAACAATAGTTTATACAAACAAATCATGACCGTTTTGGCCGTTTCATCCATTGTGGTAACGGCCGTATATATCCTGCGCGTGGTGGGCATGATGCTCATGGGCCCGCCCAAGGAAGAACACAAAGGATTGCCCAAGGCCCAATGGTTTGAAAAAACCGCCGTTTATATCCTGATATTCTTTATTGCCGCCATCGGAACCATGCCGTGGTGGTGGCTCAAATTTATTATTCCCAGCGTGGAACAATTCCTAAAACCCTTTATGTAAAAACGACCGACTATGAATTGGGAAAATCTGTTTGCCTTGATGCGTAACGAAATTCTGCTGGTCATTGCCATATTGGTCTTGATTATCGCGGATTTGTTTACGCCCAAATCCAAAAAAAATTATGTGGTTCATACGGCCAATATTTTGTTCTTCCTGTTTATGCTGTGGAGTTTTGTCCCGTTAGCCGAAGGAACACTTTTTGGCGGAAGTTTTGTAAGCAAACCCTTGATTGGCTTTTTTAAAGCCGTGATGAATGTGGGCGTGATGCTCATCATGTTGCAAGCGGTGGAGTGGGTGCGCAGGGAACTCATTCCGCAAGGATTTGC
>JALVVJ010000172.1 GCA_027023475.1 Flavobacteriales bacterium | reverse complement strand
CAGGAGGACGCCCGTGGTTTTGCGGTCGAGCCGGCCCACGGGAAAAATGCGGTATTTACGCGCCGGTTCCTTGACCAATTCCATCACCGTTTTACGGTTGCGTTCGTCCTTGGTGGTGGTGATGTAGTTTTTGGGCTTGTTCAGCAGCACATACACCTTTTTTTCGGGCCGGATAAGTTCACCGCCGAAGCGCACTTCATCGTCCGGGTTGACCTTAAAACCCATTTCGGTAACCGTTTGGCCGTTCACCGTTACCATCCCGTTACGGATCAGTTCATCGGCTTCGCGGCGCGAAGCAATACCGGCGTGGGCCAAATACTTGTTGAGCCGCATAGGCCATTGCCGGGCGGCTTCACGGTTCTTTTTTACCGGAGGCTTGCGGCGCTTTCCCGCAGTTGAAGAGGGCATTCGCCGTGGTTTATTTTGATTTTTTTCTTTCATTGCTTTGTTTGTTTTTTGTGGCCCGGAGCGCCAAAACCGTTCCATAAAATCCGAAAATGACAAATTGGCACCCGTTCAGCGCTGGCACATTTATTGTAATTTTACGGCCTGAAACGACGCACCGCTATGCAGTGGACAAAGGTAAGCGCTTTTTCGCAATTACAATCGCTTGTGGGCGAAAAGGATAAATATTTTCTTTTTTTCCACAAACCCGGCAGCCCTGCTTCCGAATGTGCGGCGGCCCATTTACAAGCCGTGGCAGGCGATTATCCGGTGTTTGAGGTGGATGTAACGCAAGTGCGCGACGTGCATCCGCACTTTGGCATCACCAGCGTGCCGGTTTTGGCGGTCGTAAACAAGGGCCGCGTGCAAAACCTTGTCAAAGGTTGTCAGTCCACGCCGTTCTACGAAAAAATCCTCAAAGGCGAAGGCGCTGCGGTTGCCACAACCGGCGAAAAAAACCAAAAACGCGTAACGGTCTATTCCACGCCTTCGTGCCCCTACTGCAACAAGCTGAAACAATACCTGAACAAGCACGGTGTTCGCTACACCGACATCAACGTGGCCGCCAATCCGCAGGCCGCCGAGGAAATGGTGCGCAAAAGCGGCCAACGCGGCGTGCCGCAAACCGACATCAACGGCCGGATTATCATCGGCTTCGACGTGCCCAAAATAAGCCGTATGCTGGGCATTCCCACCGAATAACCGAACAAACGATATAAACACCAAAAAACATAAGCACTATGAAAGAACTCACACCGCTAAACGAAAACGTCCTTCTGGAATTGACCGACGAATTTGCCGAAAGCAAAACCCCGTCGGGTATCATTATTCCCGACACGGCCAAAGAAAAACCGGCAGTGGCCCGCGTGGTGGCCTTGGGCAACATCGAGGAACCGGCCATTGCTCCCGGCGATTTGGTTCTCTACAAAAAATACGCCGGCAACAAGGTGGAACTCGACGGCAAGGAATACCTCATCCTGCCCTATGCCGACATTTTGGCCAAAATTTCGGAAACCGAAAGCATCTAACGGGTTAATCCCCAAAAATCAACAAGCCGCTTCCGGTGTGGAGGCGGTTTTTTTATTTTTTTGGGGCGCCTCCCCGCACAAGTTCACGCAAGCTGCGTTGCTTCGCATTCGCTAGCACCGCGGCGCGTTCACTTGGCGGGGCCGGGCTGTCCGCTCAAATGCGGCTCGCGAAAGGCCGGTTTTTGTAATCCGGCGCCGTGGTCTCTTGCGCTGCGAGCCCCCGCCGCCGGAACAAAACTGCGGTGCTTTGCACCGCACCGGCCTTTCGCTTCGCCGCATAACCGCTCCCATCCCTGGCGCGGTTTTAAAGCAATTTTTGCCAAATGATTCCTGAAACAAGATTAATCATTAATCCTGCCGGTTTCCCGTTTTATTATTTCTATTATTTCATCAAAATCCTGTTTTTTTCCGTAAATCATACTTTCTTGCATCTTCCGGTAATCCTTTTTGTAAAGGGCCAAAATTTTTTCTTCCGGAAAGATTTTTAGTGTTTCCATCGTCAATTCCGAGTAGTTCACTGTTTTTACAGGTGTGTATTTTGCCCGGTGACGAATTATTTCATCAAACAGGGCCTTGTTTTGAAGTGCTTTTTTGCCATATTTCGATTGCAAAATTTGCGCTATGTCATAATAATGCCGCGACATTCTGAAATATCTGATTTTTTCAAACGGTTTGGAAAATTCTTCATGTAATAAAATCATCTTTTCCAATAATGTTTTTTCGGGCCGGATGACTTTTGCCATAAAGGGTTTTTCGCTTATGGGTAAGCGAGGAAAATGTATGTCGATTAATGATTGGACAGGTTTAATTTCATAAGGTTCCGAAGATGAACGGGCACCGATTTCGATTAAAACCCTTTGTCGCAAGTATTCGATTTCGCCAAACACCGACTTGTAATTTATCTTGATTGTTTCAGGGTCTTGATCCGAAATTTTGGTATTTTCAACAATTATTTCAAACAATGATTGATTGATCCGGTATTCTTCCAATTGCTTGCGAATGATTTCTGTCATAACATTAAGCGTGAAATTGTGCGACTTTTTTCGCAATTTCCTTATTTGTCCTTTGGTTAAATCGCCACCAAAACCCAAATATTCCCGGTCTATGCTGACATCAATATCTTCGGAAAACCTATTGATCAGTCCATAAATTTTACTTAGCGATGTGCCGCCTTTGAAAGTCAGTTTTTTTGCAATGCTAGAAGTGAATAACATTCTTAGTATAAGCGTAACCCAAGCATCTTTTTCAATAGCTTGCGGCAAAAGTCCGGTCTTATAACTCAATTGTTCAAAGAGTTCTACTTGTTTATTTTCGGACAAACTAAGCCAATTCATTTTGTTTTTTTTTAATCAAGGGATTTATTGTTTTCCTAATCCAAACAGGAGCATGATTCATTTCTTTTTTTATCGTATGCAGTTCTTTGGATTTATCGAGATGTTGTTTTATGATATACAGATGTTGCTCATTAACATGTTCCCTGCCTATACTTTTCAAAGATTGAATGATATAGTTGGCAAGTTTATTTTTTATGGCTAAGTTTTTCGGACTGGTTTTTTTGAAAATGATTTTTCGGTTGCCTATTACGACCTCTCGCGGTGCACCATCGGTCAAAAATACCACATTCATAGGTATTTGTTCCGACAACCCGAGCAAATACAAGGCGTAATCGCCGGCGGGTATAATACGCGCTTTATCGCGCTTTGCAATGGCTTTGGCAATTTTGTCAATGGATGGGAACAGGGTTCCCATCATCTTATCCTTTTTAGGATAATAATAAATGCCCGTTCCTAATCTTACCAGCATACCTTTGTCAACAAGGCGTTGTAATGCCTTACGGACGGCATCGTAATTTTCAAAATCATCAAAATCGGACACAAAAAATATTCGCCCTTTTTTTTGTTTGAGAATGATGTTTTCTATGTTTTTAGCAATGCTCACATTCAAATTTTGTCCCAAAAATAGAAAAAAATTGGGACAAAATCAAACGCCTTTTTCCAAGGTTTCGCAGTTGCTCCGCACATAAAACCTTTTTGTTATTCCGCAACTCAATAAGGAAAGATATTACCCCCCACGCACTATTCATCGGGCCTTGACGTTTAAATTATTACCTTTGTTCGGTAAATGCGGCCTATGAAGCACATTTGGGCTTGGATAATTTTGATATTCACTTGGTCCGGCATCCGTGCCCAAGACTCCTCACGCTGGATCGACCTTTTCTCCTACCGCAATATTCAAGCCATAGCCCTGGACGGAGAGCGCGTTATGGGTGGAGCCGATAATGCCGTTTTTATTTTCGACCCCGCCGATGGAAAATACCGCAAATTTTCCACCGTCCAAGGTCTTTCAGGTCAGGATTTGCAACAAATTTACTACCACAACCCCACGGGCCAACTTTTTGTGGTTCACGCGGGCGGCCGTATCGAACTCATCCACCCGGGCGACGGCAAAGTAAAAAAAGAACAAGGACTTTATCTGGCCCACATCCCCGATGAGCAAAAACAAGTCCGTGCCATCGCTTCCGAAGCTGATATGCTCTACTTGGCTATGCCTTACGGACTCACCGAATACCGGATGAATCCGACCGGATTTGGCGATACCTACCGGCTAGGCCCCGGCGGCACCGATATGGGCGTCAACGATGTGGCGGTTTTCCAAGGGCGTATCTATGCCGCCACCGAAGGCAACGGCATCCTGTCGGTGGACGTAAACGAACCCTACAAGGGCGACCTTTCCCGCTGGCAACAAATCGACGGCGGCACTTGGAACCGCTTGGCGGTTTTCGGCGGCCGGCTGATGGCCGTCAAAGGAAGCGGATTATTCGAAATAGCGGGCGGAACCGCCGTTTATTGGCAAAATCTGCCTGCTGCGGCCGTGGATATGACGGCCAATAGCCAAAATCTTTTTGTAGGGCTAACCGACCGCGTATTGGTTTACGATGCGTCGATCCATCCGGTGCAAACAATCAATCGCTTCCAAGGAAAAAGTTTTCACGTGCAAGCGCTTGCCGCCCGGGACGGTCATCTCTACGTGGGCACCCGCAGCCAAGGCATCCTGCATTGGAATTTTACCGACAACACAAGCGAACAAATCCTCCCCGAAGGACCGCTCTACAATCATCCCTTTGCCGCCGATGCCTACAACGGAAACCTTTGGGTGGTTTACGGCGATTATGACCAACTCTACAATCCCTATCCGCTGGATTACTACGGTATTAGCCGTTTTGCGGATGGTCATTGGCACAATATCCCTTATTCCGCTATCGGAAAAGTGAGCTTGACCGATGTCAAAATCAACCGTAACGATACCACACAAGTGTTTGTGGGTTCGTTTCACCAGGGTTTGTTGGAATTTCGTCACGGCAGTTTGTTCCAAACCTACGACCCGACCAATTCCACCCTGCAACCCATTGTAATCAACGGCCACCCGCTTACCGATTACCGCGTCAGTCCTTTGGTTTGGGACAAGGAAGGCAACCTGTGGATGTTCGAAGGGCTGGTGATGGACGAAGTCCATCGTTTTGACTTATCGAATAACGCTTGGAATGCCTATTCGTTTTCGTCCGTTATGAACACGGCCTACAACGAAGGTGCCGCCGATATGCAATTCGACCGTTCGGGCAACCTGTGGATGGCCACCCACCGTTTGGGCGTGGTGGGGCTAAATCCCGAAACCGGCGAACTGGTAACCCTGACCGAAAACAATAACATTCCCTACGAAGGCGGCTACCGTAACACCCAAGCCACCGCCGTGGACAAAGACAATACGCTGTGGATAGGCACTTTGCGAGGGCTGCGTATTCTACGAAACCCCGAACGCGCATTTACCGACCCTGATGTTCGCACCGAACCCATCATCATCGAACTGGCCGAATTGCACGGCCAGGACAATCAAGGCGTGGAGCTGATGGCCAACCAGGAAATTACTGAAATTGTGGTGGACGGCGCCAACAACAAATGGATAGGCACCACCAACGCCGGGCTTTTCTACGTGTCGGCCGACGGACAGGAAACCATCTATCATTTTACGGCCGAAAACTCACCCCTGCCCGGCAATGCCATTTTCGATGTGGCCATTGACCCCATTACAGGCGTAGTTTATATCATCACCGACAAAGGCCTGATAGGTTTCCGCGGCGACGCCACCGAAGGCAAGGACAATTTGGACAAGGCCTATGTTTATCCCAACCCGTTGAACCAAAAACGGCATCAACGGCTCATTATCCGCAACCTGATGTCGGACATCAGCGTTAAAATCACCGACATTGAAGGAAATTTGGTGTGGGAAACCCGTTCGCGTGGCGGCACGGTGGAGTGGGACTTACGTAATTTTTCGGGCCGGAAAGTGGCCACCGGCGTTTACCTGGTTTTGCTTACCGATGACGATACCACGCACACCAAGGTGCTCAAAGCCCTGATTGTCAAATAAAACGGCCATGCATTTTACCGACCGCATATTGATTCTGCGACGCATTGCACATAACGATAACACCTTTATTATCGACGTCTTGGGTCGCCGGAGCGGACGGATAAGTATGGCGGTCAAAACCGGCCGTTCGGCCGAAGGCCGACGCAAACGCACAATGAGCGTTCCGCCCGCTTGTTTGGACATCGAAGCTCTGCATACCGGCAAGGGATTGCCGGTGCTCAAAAGTGTGCGACCGGCGTATCTTTACAAGGATTTGGGTATCAATGTTTACAAAACCGCCCAAGCGCTTTTTTTAGCCGACACTTTGCGTCAAACCCTCCGCGGTGAACCCGGACCGGAAAGTTTTGATAAGTTCTGCGAATACTTTTTGCAACTTGACAAAACAAATTACAATCCTGATTTCCACCTCCGTTTTATGCTCGACCTTAGCGATTACCTGGGATTTGCTCCGCAAACCGGTGAAAAGGGCACATTTTTTGATGTAAACGAAGGAAAATTTACCGGAGCAAAAGGCCTTGCCACGCTGGATGCCGAACGTTCGCAGTGGTTCAAAGCGTTTTTACAAGGCCGTCCGGTAAAAAACCGGAAACAGCGTATGGAAATTTTGCGCATTTGGGAAATGTATTTCCAACTTCACACCGGAAACTATCATTTACCCGAAAGCGTCCGTGTTTATAATGAAATGCTAAGCCGATGAGAAGGAAATTACTTGTAGTGTTGTTTGGATTTATTGCCGTTCCGTCCCTTCGGGCCCAAGTGGTCAAAGTCATTGCCCACGCTACCAAAACCCCCATTCCGCAAGTGGCGGTTTTCAATGCCGCCAAAAAGATTTTTTTACATACCAACGAGTACGGCGAAGTGGACTTGAAGGTATTCCACATGAAGGACACCATTTACTTTGTGCATCCCGATTACGAAATAACCCGGATGACCAAGCAAGATATTGTGATGAACCGCTACCGGGTGGAAATGTATCAAAACCTGACGGTGCTCAACACGGTGGTGCTCAGTGTTTCGCGAAGCGAACGGCGCAAGGAAAATATCGGAAAAGAGGTCAAATTGTTCGATACCTACCAAATCGAGCAACAAACCGTTTCGGAACTGCCCGATTTGTTGATGTCGGTGCCCGGCGTGTCGGTCGAGCGTAGCCAGGGCGGAGGCGGAAGCCCGGTGATACGCGGTTTGGAAG
>JALVVJ010000171.1 GCA_027023475.1 Flavobacteriales bacterium | reverse complement strand
GGCCCACATGGCGGAAACAAGGAATACGAGACTTAGAATTGTTTTTCTCATAGCAATAGTTTTAATGGTTTTTTGATGTAATAAATTTAAAAACGAAGTCTTATTTTTTTGCTTCACATTTTATGAATTTAATAAAATGAGACAAATTTCACCCCATAGGGGTGAAATTTTTCATCATTATTTCATACTTTACAATAACCCTCTATCTGCTAAAATAGCAAGGGGTGAAAAAAATCACCCATGTTTTTGTGTTCTTTGACAGGGTAAAAAAGAAAAAACCGGCCCAAAAACGACCGGTTTTTATACTTGAAATGCATAAAATCAACCTACCAAATCGTCAAACGAACGGATTTTACTCGATGCTTTTACCTCTTCGGTCAGTTTGGCTTCGCGTTCTTCGAGGGTTTCTTCGCGCACTTGACGAATAATACCCGTAACCAACGGATTTTTGAGGCGTACCAGCATTAAATGTAGCCCGGGGTCGGGATTGTGGGCGTCGTGTACCAAAATGTCGTTTTCGGTAACACCATCCTTGCCTATTTCCACCACTTTCAGTTCCGAACCGTCCAAAACCAACCCCTTGTTACGTTCTTTGCCGAAAATCATGGGTTTGCCGTGTTCCACACGAATGGTATGTTCGTCGCGCACGCTTTTGTCGGTCCAAAATTTATAGGCGCCATCATTGAAGATGACGCAGTTTTGCATCACTTCCACCACGGCGGTTCCTTTGAATTTGTGGGCTTCGACATAAATTTCGGTTTGCATTTTGGAATCATTGCCCGGCACACGTGCAAAGAAACGTCCGTCGGCGCCCAGGGTCAGTTCGCCCACATTGAAAGGCGGTTGTGTGTTGCCATAAGGCGATGTTTTGGTTTTTTGGCCGATGAGCGAAGTGGGGGAGAATTGACCTTTGGTCAGTCCGTAAATTTCGTTGTTGAACAAGATGATGTTCAAATCCATATTACGGCGTATGGCGTGGATGAAGTGGTTTCCACCGATGGCCAAGGAATCACCGTCGCCTGTCATGACGAACACACTCAGGTCGGGTCGGCTCAGTTTGATGCCCGTGGCAATGGCCGCGGCCCGGCCGTGGATGCCGTGAATGCCGTAGTTGGCCATGTAGTAAGGAAAACGGGACGAACAGCCGATACCCGAAACAAAAACAAATTTTTCCTTGGGCACATCCATCAAGGGCAGGGCCTTTTGGATGGAGCGCAGGATGACGTAATCATCACAACCGGGACACCAGCGTACTTCCTGGTTGCTTTGGAAATCTTTGAACGTATATTGAATTTTGGTGGTCATAACGATTAAGCTTTAAGCAGTTTTTCGAAAGCGTCGATCAGTTCCGAAGTGGTGAAGGGCAATCCTTGCACCTTGTTGTATTGGTGGTATTGGAATTCGGGATGTTTCATGCGTAGATAGTTGGCAAATTGTCCCATATTCAGTTCGGCCACAACGATTTTTTTGTAGCGCGAAAAAACATCTTTCACGCCTTTGGGCAGCGGGTTGATGTAGTTTAAATGGGCCAATCCCACCCGGTAACCTTTTTCGGTCAGTTCGGTGGCGGCGGCTTTGAGTGTGCCGTAGGTTCCGCCCCAGCCCACGATAAGCAGGTCGCCTTCGGGTTCGAATTCGGTTTCCAAAGGCGGAATATAGTCGGCTACCTTGTCCACTTTGGCCTGGCGGAGTTCCACCATACGTTGGTGATTTTCGGGTTCATAGGAAATAGCGCCCTCTTCGTTTTTTTCCAATCCGCCGATTACGTGTTCCATGCCCGGTGTGCCCGGAAGTACCCATTTGCGGGCCAGGGTTTCGGGGTCGCGGGCATAGGGTTTCCAATCCTCGGTTTTTTGACGCAGAATGGGTGGTTTGATGTCGGGCAGGTCTTTCAGTGTTACCACTTCCCAGGGTTCGGAGCCGTTGCCGATGTATCCGTCGGTGAGCAGGATAACGGGTGTCATGTGTTCCAAGGCCAATTTGGAGGCCTCGAAGGCCATACGAAAGGCATCGGCCGGGGATTTGGCGGCCACAACAATGGCAGGACTTTCGCCGTTACGTCCGTAGAGGGCTTGCATCAGGTCGGCTTGTTCGGTTTTGGTGGGTAATCCGGTGGAAGGGCCGCCGCGTTGAACATCCACAATCACCAAAGGCAATTCCAACATTACGGCCAATCCGATGGCTTCGCCTTTGAGGGCCAAACCGGGGCCCGAAGTTGTGGTTACCGCCAATTTTCCGGCAAAAGCCGCTCCGATGGACGAGCTGATGCCGGCAATTTCGTCTTCGGCTTGGAAGGCAATCACGTCCAGCATGCGGTATTTGGAAAGTTCTTGCAAAATATCGGTAGCCGGCGTGATGGGGTAGGAGCCCAAATAGAGTTGAAGCCCGGCCTTTTCGGCGGCGGCCAAAAAGCCCCAAGCGGTGGCAGTGTTACCGTTGATGATTTTATATTTTCCCTCGTGATGAGGCGCTTCGTCCACTATGTACGAAACGGGAATCAATTCCAGGGTTTCGGCATAGTTCCAGCCGGTTTTGAGGGCTTTGATATTGGCCTCCACCACTTCGGGTTTGTTTTTGAACTTTTTGCGCAGGAATTCCTCGGTGTATTTGGGGTCTTTGCCATAGAGGAAATACACCATGCCCAGTGCAAACATGTTTTTGCTACGGGCTTTGCTCTTGTTGTCGATGGGAATATCTTTGAGCGCTTCGCGCGTGAGTGATGTCATGGGCACTTGCACCACCAGATAATCTTTGAGGAAGTCGTCTTCCAGGGGATTATGATCGTAGTGGGCTTTTTGGAGGTTGGCCTTGGTAAAACTGTCGGTGTCCACAATTAACATGCCGCCTTTTTTGAGGTCTTTGATGTTGGTTTTGAGGGCGGCTGGGTTCATGGCCACCAGCAGGTCGAGTTTGTCGCCGGGTGTGTTGATTTCTTTGGACCCGATTTGAACCTGATAGCCCGAAACACCGTACAAACTACCTTGTGGCGCACGGATTTCCGAAGGATAGTTCGGAAAGGTAAACACATCGTTTCCCAGTAATGCGGCCGAGGTGGTGAATTGGGTTCCGGTCAGTTGCATACCGTCGCCGGAATCGCCGACGAAACGGATAACCACATGATCCACGTGCTTGACGGGTTTCTTGTGGGGGGTATAAGTAGCGTCTTTGCTCATAACATAATCTTTTTCCCTCGCGGGGATTTTCCTTTTGGATACAAAAGTATAAATAAATCAAGCCGGTTTTATGATTTGTTGCAGATTTTTTCGTGTTAAAAACAAAATGATACGTATAGTATGTTGATTGATGAAGCTTTTAAAAATACATTTGATTCAAAATAAATAAATGAGCATTATATGAAAGATCGGATTTTGTTAAAATTTGGAAAAAATGTTAAGATGCTAAGAGAAAAAAGCAAGTTAACGCAGGAACAATTGGCTTTCCGTTCGGGATTACACCGAACATATATTGGAATGATAGAACGGGGAGAACGTAATATCACCTTGATTAATATAGAAAAACTCTCAAAAGGATTAAATGTAAAAATCGAAGAATTATTTAAATAAAGTAATATTATGTCTGCAATTCAAGATTTATTATCACATAAAACCGACTTAATTGATATAAAAAAAATCATTGAAGATAATCCTTGGATAATTAAACGAAAACAACAATGTATTATCAGTCCGGATAGCGATGGTTTATTATCTGGTTTGTTGTTATCATATTACTTAGAATGGGATGTTGTAGGATTTTATGATGGCAAGGTTGCTTTGATACAAAAGGATGTACGTGTTCTAAACGATAGAGTTTGTTTTATTGATATTGAAATATATCGTAAGGGGGTTAGAAGTATGGGGCACCATATGTTTTCAATATATAATACTAAATTACCGGATGAATGGGATAAAAAATTAAAATTTTGCATTCAACCTAATTTACTTAGAGGGTACGATCGAAAAAGTTTTAGAATCAAATATCCATTAGCTACGATACATCTATTAATTAAGATATTGGAAGAATCAGGAATAAAGGTAAAACTCTTATCGGATGGTATTTTTCCTTTATTATTTGTTGATGGAACATATAATGTCATGTTTAAATATCCAGAAAATGTTATGGATTGGTGGCGTTATTTACAAGTACAAAATTCACGTATTCTTTCATATGTTTTTATGAATGGTAAATTTTCTGTTTTCGAATTAATGAAGCAAATGGATAGTTTTTTCAGAGAACGTGACAGTATTTCTATTAAAAATGAAAGAGGTGATAGATTGAGGATTTCAACTACCTCCGGAGATCCTTATAATATTGAAAAGTTAGATTCCGGTTTTTATCAAATTAATTCGGATGCTACTAGGAGGATTATCTTATTCCTATCATTATTATCAAAAAAAACAGGATGGACGTTTAATCCATCAAAGTGGCATTTTACTGATTTAGAGAAATATCAGTTTGAGAAATCGAGTTTTGAAGCCCGTGGTTGGAGGATAAATCAGAATAATTGGAAAAGATTAATGGAATTAAATCCTTTATCCTGGGCAATGACATCTCAAAATAATATTGAATTCACCTTGGAAAAGCCAGATAGATTACCTTACTAAAATAATTTGAATTGTGATATTTCGATTTGGATTCTTTTTTCAGCTATTTTTACATATTCCTCAGATATTTCAAAGCCAATAAAATTCCTTTTTGTTTTGATTGCAGCCACAGCTGTACTTCCACTCCCCATAAATGGATCTAAAACGATCCCTCCTTCCGGACAAAATACTCTGATAAAATCTATTGGTATCTTATCGGGAAAAACTGCGGGATGTAATCGTTTTAAAGGATTTTTATCCCCAGCCATTAAATAATTCCAAACGGTTCCGGGGCATTTAGTGGGGTTTATCATCCGTCTTACAGTTTTAGTAGTTTCACCATTTGTTTTCCTATTTCCGCTTCCAGTCATGATCTTTCCTCCATGTTTAGAAGGAATTTTTACCGGCTCTTTGTTGAAATATTGAGGTTTTTTCCCTTTTAGAAAAATAGGCATATATTCGTGATCGACTCGAAATCGATTTTTCCACCATGCACCCTCTGTTCCATGTTTTCTGTAAATAATGGTTTCAAAAAGTTTAAATCCAATATTGTCAACCCAATCAACAATTGTGCGAAATGTAGTTAATGTTTTTCCATAATTTATGGTCTGGTCTTGCATTACCATAACAGCTATTCCACCCTCCTTTAAAACCCTGAAAATCTCTTCCCCTGTTTTATGTAAATCAACGGAAAAACCATTATATTGTCTTAAATTGTCGTAGGGTGGTGATGTAACGACTAAATCAATGGAATTATTCGGTATTTTTTTTAATCCAATTATACAATCTTCGTTGTATATTCTGTTTATTTCTAAATTTCCTATCTTCATAACTCGGATATTGTATATTCGCAAAAATATTGAAAATAATATTACATAAGAAAAATCCTGCAACACAAGTCGCAGGAAAAAGTACTCGGGGCGGGACTTGAACCCGCACGGGCATTACTGCCCATTGGATTTTAAGTCCAACGCGTCTACCAATTCCGCCACCCGAGCACGTTAAGTCAAAAAGCTATCCAAAAAAAAAGAGCGGGAAACGGGACTCGAACCCGCGACTTCCACCTTGGCAAGGTGGTGCTCTACCAACTGAGCTATTCCCGCTTTTGCGAATGCAAATATATAAACTTTTTTATTTGCCGTCAAATTTTTGACGAAAAAATTTTCGAATACCGGCCGGCCGGAAAAACGGGATTGATATTGTGGTATTTAGGTTGTGAATGTTGCAATGTAAAAATGATTTTTGAGGCCGCTCCAAAACCCTTCGGGTTTTTCCCGACATTGCTGCACAATGTGCGGGACAAGTTACGCGGGCTCCACAAGCCGGCGGCTTCCGCAGTCCGGCGCCAAAGGCCGCGCCTTGTCTTGTTCCGCGGCTTCGGCAGCCCTGCGGTCTGCCTCCGCATGCTGCGGAGCCGCCTACTGCGTCTCCTCGCGGCCCTCGGAGCCCTTCGGTCTCCTCGGGGAGCGGCGAAACCGCAAGGCGGTTTCGCCTTTAATGTTTCCAGTAGGAGAGCGATGATATTCCGACATGGTGAGAGTAATGTATGATGCCGTCGGGGGCAGGAGACACCGACGGAGCGGGGCGGAACTCAATTTAAGTTATAACTAAATTTTGGTTCACGAAAGATGCGATGCCAAATTGTTTTAATGGCTCGGTGCATTGTCCTGCCAATAATTAATTATCAGGTTTAACATACATTAATTTTGAAAGATAAATCGATCCAATCGAAAAAGGAATTGCAGTCCAACCCATGAATATCAGACTTAGGATAGCCATTAGTGCGGCGCCATAAAGACCATTTATCGGGTTGGAGGGAGTGCCAGCTAAATGTGGGCCCGAAAACTTCCATTGTATGTAATCAACAACCATTATTTCATACCAACTTAACCAATGGCTAAAAATTCCGACCAATATTGCAATCAAAATAAGTCTGAGATGATTAAATTTCTTTGGTCTTTCTATAAAATACCATGCAAAAAGAAAAGCTGTGATCATTGAACCGGTTCCTGTGTAGATCCAGAGTATGTCCCATCCTTTACCGGTAGCACCCTGAAAAATTAAAATTGGTGCAATGGCGGAAATAATCCCAAAATTCAAGGCATAGTATATTGAAAATTTGTATTTAGGCATAAATATATTCATACAATAGTCATTAGATTCCGGATTGGTGTAAATAATTGGCTTTTTCTAAATTTTTGGCTCAATTACAGTCGTTAAATATAGGAAATTACGGGCAAAGTTTTGGATTGGGGAGTGAAATTGCGCCAGGGATGGGAGCGGTTATGAGCCGTAGGCGGCGAGCATGCTTTTCCGCCTTGCGGAGGCGACCAGCAGGAAGCCCCACGCACGGGCGGGCGCGGGCGCGTGGCGCGCGCCCGCGCAAAAGCAGCGAGCTGCCAAGGCGAATTTTAGCGGACAGCCCGGCCGGCGCCGCGTGAGGAACGGCCGACGGGAGCGTGCTCCGTCATCGCGAAGCGGCGGCCGATGCACCGAAGGTGCTCCGAACGTGTGCGAGCGAAGCGAGTCCCGCCTCATGAATGCGCCGCAATTTG
>JALVVJ010000170.1 GCA_027023475.1 Flavobacteriales bacterium | reverse complement strand
GGCCTTATGTGAATTATATCCTCCCACTACCCAAATACAATATAGCTGTGGTTTTGGAAGGTTTCGTTTATCTGCCCATGGAAAACAAACGCAACCTGATGACCGAATTGGAAGCCATCCTGGAAACCGCCCGCCCGGTGGACTAAGGACGTTCAGGAAACTTCTTGGTCTTTGGGTTCGGATTTGGGCTTATCTTCGTCCTTCACGGCGTTTTTAAATTCCTTGATGCCACCGCCCAGGCCGCGCATCAATTCCGGAATTTTTTTTCCGCCAAAAAGTAGCAAAACCACAATAACAATCAATATGATTTCGGTGCTACCAAGCCAACCCAAAGGCACAATACCTAAAATATTCATAACGCTTATTTTACCACAAAGTTAGCAAATTATTCCGGCTTCGGGTCAAAGCTCCGCTTTTTCGCCTTTGACCGTCCGGTCGATTTTGCGTAGCAGTCCCAAAAGCACCTTGCCCGGCCCCAGTTCGTAAAATTCCGTGGCACCGTCGGCTATCATTTGCCGAATGCTTTGGGTCCAGCGAACGGGTGCCGTTAGTTGGGCTATAAGATTTTCGCGGATGCGGCCGGGGTCGGTTTCGGGCATGGCCGTTACATTCTGATACACGGGCGCCTTGGGTGCGTTGAATTTGGTATTTTCGATAGCACTGGCCAGTTCCACCCGCGCCGGCTCCATCAAAGGCGAATGGAAGGCCCCGCCCACATTGAGCATCACCACGCGGCGTGCCCCGGCTTCGGTCAATCGCCCGGCCGCTTTTTCCACTGCTTCCACTTCGCCCGAAATGACCAACTGTCCGGGTGAATTGTAATTGGCCGGCACCACAACACCCGGTGTTCCGGCACAAATCCGTTCCACGGTTTCGTCGTCCAAGCCCAACACGGCGGCCATGGTGCTACGCACAAGTTCGGTGGCTTTTTGCATGGCCTGTGCCCGCCGGGCCACCAATTGCAAACCGTCTTCGAACGACAGGGCGCCCGTGGCCGTTAGCGCCGAAAACTCGCCCAACGAATGCCCCGCCGCCATATCGGGCCGGAAATCATCGCCCATCAGTTCGGCCATAATGACCGAATGCAGGAAAATGGCCGGTTGGGTTACACGGGTTTGACGCAAATCCTCGTCGGTGCCGTCGAACATCAGGTCGGTGATGGGAAAACCCAGTATTTCGTTGGCTTGTTCGAAACGCTTACGCGCAGCTTCGTATTTTTCATACAAATCCTTGCCCATACCGGGAAATTGCGCGCCCTGACCGGGAAACAAATAGGCCTTTTTCATGTGCTTGTTTTTGCAAAGATATTGATTTTCGGGCAGTGCGGTCTTGAAACAGTGCTTCGGATACCAATGTTTGCTATGGCGAAAAAATTGCGTATATTTGCAAGCGCTTTTTGACAAGCCGACCCGGTAGCTCAGTAGGTAGAGCATCTCCCTTTTAAGGAGAGGGTCCTGAGTTCGAGCCTCAGCCGGGTCACATATGCATCACGGGTTTCCTGACCCGGTAGCTCAGTAGGTAGAGCAT
>JALVVJ010000169.1 GCA_027023475.1 Flavobacteriales bacterium | reverse complement strand
CCGCAGGCCTGCCGTGGCGGCGGGGCGACCAGTGGGGAGCCACGTCCGCCACGCTTGCAGGGCAAGAGCGGGCCGCCCGGGCATTTGAGCGGACAGCCCGGCGGCTGAGGCTTGGCGTTGCAGCAAGCATAAAATATGCACACCAAGTTTTGTTCTTTTTGCCGATAACGGCATTGACCATCCTTGCCATAGCTACGGCTATGCCTTCGGATGGCCGGCTTTGTTCTCGACAAAAACAACTGCAACTTTTCCGACATTTTACGATTGCTGCAACGCTGCGTTGCAGCAAGTATAAAATATGCACACCAAGTTTTGTTCTTTTTGCCGATAACGGCATTGACCATCCTTGCCATAGCTACGGCTAGGTCTTCGGACGGCCGGCTTTGTTCTCGACAAAAACAATTGCAACTTTTCCGACATTTTATGCTTGCTGCAACGCCGTGAGGACCGGCCGCTCGCGAGCCCGTTCCACCGGGCGAAGCGAAGGCCGATGCGCCGCCGCGGCGCGCAGCAGCGCGCCGGGCGGATGGCCGGACGTATCCGACTGAAAATCAACGCGCCCCGGCCCGCGGCTTCGCCGCGGGCCGGGGCCGGAAATAAATCCGGTTCCACGTCCGGCCATCCGCAGCGGGCATCCGCCCGCCGGCGGCGCCCCGAACGCCGGAAGCCGGGCGCCCCAAAAAATCACTCCTTCGAAGTCTTCAACCGCTTACGGCCCAAAATAATCATCACCGCACCTATGATGGACAACAACCCCCCAAGGATTTGCAAACCCGTGGGCAAACGATGAAAAACCAAGTAGGCCCCCAGCATCACAAACAAGCCCTTGGTGGTGCCCAGAATGGATTTTTTGGACACTTCGATGTATTTGAGCGCCGTCAGCGCCGAAATCACCGTGAGGAACGGGCCCAAAAAAGCCCCGATGGCATAGTAAATCCACAAATCGCGCGGCACCGCAAAACCCCGTCCCGAAAACCAAAGCCAAATGCCGAAAAAGAGTAAGATAAAAACGATGCGATTGACCGTAAGCACCACCGGCGAAAGCCGTTTTACGTAGGTTTTGAGCAATATGGCATTCACGGCAAAAATACTGACAAACAAAAGCACATACTGGCTTCCGTGGATAAACATATCCTGCAAGCGGATTCCACCCTTGTAGCTAATCATAAAGGCCCCGGCCAAGGTAATCAGCGCGCCCAGAATTTCCACCTTGTTGAAACGTTCGTGCAAAAGCAACGTGCCCAGAACAAATACAAACACGGGCGACAAATTGCCCATAAACGACACCAAACTGGGATTGGGCACCGTTTGAATGGCTTTGTAAAAAAAATAAGTGGCCGTGAGTTCCAACAAGCCGTTGGCCAGCAATATCAAATAGTCCTTACGCCCGAAGGAACAGTAAATCCGGAACGACCCGCGGGCAAGCCCGTATAGGGTGATATACATTCCGCCGGCCAAAAACCACCAAAAACCGAATTGCGGCAAGGAAACGCGGTTGAGAATAAATTTGCTGAAAATATACACACTGGAAACGGCCAACACCGAAACGAAGGTGAAGAAATAACCCTTGGCCGTGTCGGATAGCCGCGTCATTGAGCATCGGTTTTACCGGCCAAATCCAAAAGGAAAGCGAATTCGCGGGCCGTGTCTTCCAGGGACTTGAACCGGCCGGATTTACCGCCGTGGCCGGCTTCCATATCGGTGTGGAGCAGTATGGGTGCCGTTCCGGTGTGATGGTCCCGCAATTTGGCCGCCCACTTGGCAGGTTCCCAATACTGCACCTGCGAATCGTGCAAACCCGCGGTAATCAGCATGGCCGGATAGGTTTGTGCCCGCACATTGTCGTAGGGCGAATAGGATTTGATGTAATTGTAATAGTTTTTTTGGTGCGGGTCGCCCCATTCGTCGTATTCGCCCGTGGTGAGCGGAATGCTTTCGTCGAGCATGGTGGTGAGCACATCCACAAAGGGAACCTGGGCCACCATTCCGCGGAACAATTCCGGTGCCATATTGGCCACGGCGCCCACCAGCAAGCCACCGGCCGAACCGCCCATGGCAAACATACGACCGGGTGAAGTGTAGCGCCGATCGATAAGATAGCGGGCCGCATCGATAAAGTCGAAGAAAGTGTTCTTTTTGCGAAGCAATTTTCCTTCTTCATACCAGCGGCGCCCCAAATATTCGCCGCCGCGCACGTGGGCAGTGGCAAAAACAAAGCCGCGGTCGAGGAGCGAAAGCCGGTTGCGACTGAAATGATCGTCCACCGTGATGCCGTAGGCCCCGTAACCGTAGAGCAAAAGCGGTGCCGTGCCGTCAAGCGGCGTGTCCTTGTGCCAAACCAAGGATACGGGAATACGCCGGCCGTCGCGCGCAGGCGCCCAAATGCGCCGGCTTCGGTAATCGCTTTTGTCGTAGCCGCCCGGGATTTCTTCTTCCTTCAACACCTTGCTTTTGCCCGTGTGGATATCGTATTCCATCACACTGGCGGGCACCGTAAAAGAATTATAAACGTAACGCAACCGCCGGCTTTGCATTTCGGCATTGATGCCCAGGTAGGCCGTGTAGGTTTCTTCGGGAAATTCGATGTAATCGTCCCTCTTTTTTTCATAATCCAAAATGCGGATACGCGTAAGCCCTTGGCTGCGTTCTACAATGGCCGTCCAGGTGTCGAATTCTTCCAACTCTTCGATAAGCACATCCGGGCGGTGGGCAAGCCATAGCTCCGTTTTCGGGTTTTGCAGGCCCCACTGGCGCATGATTTTAAAATTTTCGGCCCCGCCGGCGTTGGTTACAACCAAAAATGTTTCGTCCGCAATATGGTAAGGATAGTATTCCACCCCCTTTTGGCGCGGCTGAAAAACGGCAAAATCGTCCAAAGGACGACGGGCGGAAATATAACGGTATTCGGTGGTGGTGTTGGCGGCAATCACCAACCAAATAAAGGCATCGGTTTTGCTACGCGTGACGGCAATGTCGTATTCCGGGTCGGTTTCTTCGTAAATCAAAACATCATCGGCGGGCGAAGTGCCCAAACGATGCCGGTAGAGCCGGTATGCACGCAAAGTTTCGGGATGCTTGACCACATAGAAAAAATATTTTCCACACTCGGAAAAAGTGCCGCTTCCGGTTGTATTTTCCAAAAATTCATCCTCGCGAATACGTCCTGTGGCCAATTCCTTGAATCGGATTTGATAAAGCCGCCGTCCGGTAAAATCTTCACCGAAAGCCAGCAAATCGTTTACCGGACTCACCCGCACACCCGTAACCTGATAGTAGGCGGCGCCTTCGGCCCGGCTGTTGGCATCCAACAGGATTTGCCTTGCCTGCTCACGGCCTTCGGGCCAACGCCAATAGACCGGATATTCGGCATCGCGCGGATAACGGACTTGGTAATAATATCCGCGGTAGCGATAGGGCACGCTTTCGTCTTCGCGCTTGATGCGGGATTTCAGTTCATTGAAAAGCGTTTTTTCAAAAGCACGTAAAGGCGCCATAACCTTTTCGTAATACGCATTTTCGGCATGCAAATGTGCCAAAACTTCGGGATTGTTGCGCTCACGAAAATAATAATAAGGATCGATGCGCACATCGCCGTGCATTTCGAGCCGGTGCGGTTTTTTTTCGGGCTGCGGAGGAACCGGACGCAAATCCATCATAGGATGTATTTTCTTTTTAGGATGCAAAGGTAGCGCAATTCTGAAAAGCAACACCCGCGGCCGGCGCTTTTTGCATATCTTTGAGCGTATGAAAAAGGTCAATGGTATTGATTTTTCGTTCATTATTCCCGTGTATAACCGGGCGGATGAACTGGCCGGGCTTCTGGCATCCTTCGTCAAAACGGATAAGCCAAAGTCTGCTTATGAAATTATTGTAGCAGACGACGGAAGCACCGAGGACATTCAAGCCGTGGTGAACCGTTTTTCCGGTTTGCCCGTGATGTATTTTCGCCAAGCCAATGCCGGCCCGGGTGCTGCGCGCAATGCGGCCATGGAAAGGGCCAAAGGAAAATATTTCGTTATCCTGGATTCGGATGTGATTTTGCCTGCGGATTATTTTGAAAAACTGATTGAAGCGGTCGAAAAACATCCACAAGCGGGCATGTTGGGTGGCAGCGATGCGTCGGATTCCGGCTTTACGGCATTTCAAAAGGCCGTGGATTTGACCATGACATCCTTTTGCACCACCGGCGGTATTCGTGGCGCAAAAAAACAGGCCGGACGCTTTGTTCCGCGTAGTTTCAATATGGTGGTGCGGCGGGATTTGTGGGAACAAACCGGCGGCTTTTCGGATATGCACCCGGGCGAAGATCCCCAGTGGGTTTATCGCGCTTGGGATGCGGGATTTTCCACCGTGGCCGTACCGGACTTAAAGGTTTTTCATAAGCGCCGTATAAATCTGCGCAGCTTTTGGAGACAGGTTTTGCGTTTTGGCCGGGCAAGGGCCATACTCACACGGCAGTTTCCCCGGTATTTTTCCCCTGTATATTTGGCGCCGGTGGTTTTTTTGCTTTGGACTTTGTTGGCCATCACCGGCCCGGGCTTTTTCCGCTGGACGTGGGTGGCTTATGCCTTGTGTGCTTTTGTCGAATTTTTGATACGTAGCCCTCATCCGCTGCTTGCCTTGGAGGCCTTGTTTTTGATGTTGGTGCAACATACGGGCTATGCTTTGGGATTCTTGCAAGGATGGTTCAAGTTGTTTATCTTGGGAAAAAATCCGCGACAGGCCTTTCCCGGAATGTTTTTTGCCAAAAAAAATATAAAAAATGCGTAAAACCTGGGTGCAAAATATCCGCGATTTTTTTCTGCGGCATAATGACTTAAAAAGCGTGATACTATTTATTTTACTGTCGGCTTTGATGTGGACGGCTATGAAATTAAATCGGGTTTACCGGATGCAAATCCCCGTTCCGGTGCACTACACCGACGGGGCGGGTCATATTTTACCCGATTCGCTTTTTACCGATACCTTGAAGTTGGAAATCAAAACTTCGGGTTGGCAATGGCTCCGGGCGGGTTGGGAAAAACCCGAATTGCGTTTGCCTTTCGGCTCTTATACGGCCAAAGATTTGACCCGTCAATTTATTCACCGTTTTTTTAACGACACAAACGTATTGCAAAACAGCAATTTGATCATAAATAAAGGGCGAAAAGAATACACATATATCAAACGGATGCCCGCCCGGGCCAAACCCCGTATTGTTGTACCTGATGGCTATGCCATCCGCCGGATGCAAATCGTTCCCGACACGGTTACCGTGTTGGCCGAAAAAAATACGGATTCGACCACAATGCTCAATATCGAACCGGAGGTTTTCAATGCACATGCCAATGACAGTTTATTGGATTTCCGTTGGAAACAAAAACCCGGCCGGCTGATTATTCCCGCCGGAGGGAAAATCAAATTGAATATTAGCCCGTATGCACGCGCACAAACGGATGTGGCGATAAGTATCCCGGCCAAATGGAAAAACAAAATTGTTATCATGCCTTCGACCGTTACGGTACATTACAAGCGATGGCGTTCGGCCCGTCCCGATACGACTACTTGGAAAATCGGTTTGCTCGGCAAGCCCGGTGATTCCGGTAAAATCCGCTTGCAAATCGAACAAAAGCCCGGCGATGTGTTTGATGTGGAACTCCGCCCCGACCGCGTGGATTATTTGCAAATCAAGCAATAAAAAAATGAAAAAACGAAAGCCCCTGGTTGTGGGACTAACCGGCCCCATCGGAAGCGGAAAAACCACCGTTGCCGGTATTTTTCGGAAAGAATTCGGCATACCCGTTTACCATGCCGACGACAGGGCTAAACAATTGATGGAAACCGAACCGGAATTACGTCGTAAAATCAAGGAAACATTCGGTAAGGATAGTTACGACGAAAACGGCCGTTTGAATCGTGTCTATTTGGGCCAAAAGGTTTTTGCCGATGCCATGGCTTTGAAACGCTTGGAAAAAATGGTGCATCCCGTTGTTCGTGCGGATTTTAAGAAATGGTTACAAACCCAGGATGCGCCTTATGTTTTGCTGGAAAATGCCATTTTGATCAAATCGGGCATGGATCGGTTTTGCGATAAAATTATTTGGGTAAATGCCGACGAAAATATTCGTACTGAGCGTATTAGAAAACGAAATCCATTGTGGGACGAAAACCATATCCGCGACCGGATGCACAGCGGGAAGCAAAAATTGGAAAATACCGATGTGGCAATAATCCGGCTCGAAAATTCACAAAATATTAAATACCTAACCGAAAAAATAAAGGAAATTCATCAAAGCATTCTTGATGATTGAAAGATTGATAATTAAAATTATAATTTTTTGAATTTCTAATCCTATTATTTGGAAAATTAATAAAAATATTTTGACAAGGATGCATATTTTTTGTATCTTTGCACCGTGAAACACCGGATAAATATTTGGATAAGTTACCTGCTCACCTTTTCTTTGGTGGGTATCGTGTTGATACAAATATTCTTTATCCGGAAAGAAAAACAATTGCTCGAACAACATATTACACTGTCGGCACGGGAAGCCCTGGCCGAGGTGGATAACAAAATCCAAGAACGGGAAATGAAAAACATCGTGGAAAATCCCGATTTTGAAATTGCCGATAAATTCAAAAAGATTCACAACATTACTTCGCAGCAGCAGGATAGCATCCGGCGTTATTACAAGGAATTGCTCGAACGAAAACGATATCCTGTACAAGACCGTGATATTTCCACCGACTGGACCGACAGTTTGTGGCGCGAAACCAGCAGAAATATCGAAAAACAAATAGCGGATTTACAAGAAAGGACATTGTACCTTTATATGTTAAACTCCATTTCGATGTTTCCGGTTCAGCGGCGTATCGATACGACGAATTTACGCCAATGGTTAACCGAGGCACTGCACAAACGTTCCATCGATATCCCATTCGAATATGCCGTCTTGGACGATAATTTGCTCACCCCCATACACAGTTCGGGATATTTGTTAAACAACAAAAAACGGCTCTACATCGGTTATCCCGTACTCCGGTTTTCCGGTGGTGACTCCAAATATGTGCTATCACTCAGTTTACCCAAAGACAAGGTTTATTCACGCACCATTTACTATGTGGCGCTTCTGGGTGCATTGTTTGTATTGATTCTGATTACCGTTTATTTCTATACAGTTTACCAATTGTTACGCCAAAAATATTTGGCCCGGATGAAAACGGATTTTATCAACAACATTACGCACGAATTCAAAACCCCCATTGCCACCATGAACCTGATTATCGACACGCTGCGTAATCCGTCCGTTTCAAACAATCCTGAAATGGTCAAAGACTACCTGAAAAAACTCAAAGACGAAAACAAACGCATGCTCGACCAGGTGGAAAAAATCCTGATGCTGGGGCGTATAGAACAAAACCGTATGGTGTGGAACGACGAACCTGTTTCGCTGAACGAAATTATCGAGGAAGCCATCGAGCAAATGAGTTTGATACTGGAAGACCATAACGGAAAAATTTATTTTGAACCCGCTGCCGAAAAAGATATTGTCTATGGCGACCCGGTCATGCTTCAACGGGTTTTTATCAACCTGATCGATAACGCCATTAAATACTCCACTAAAAATCCCGTCATCCAAATCCGTACCTACAACCGCGGAAAATTCGTGGTGGTGGAATTCAAGGATAACGGAATCGGTATGAACAAAACCGTTCAAAAACACGTATTCGACAAGTTTTTCCGCAAACCCACCGGCGATGTTCACAATGTCAAAGGCCACGGTATCGGTCTTACCCTTGTCAAACAAGTACTCGACCATGTGAAAGCACATGTTTATATCGAAAGCGAAGAAGGCAAAGGAACAACCTTTTACCTTTATTTTCCCGTAACCAAACAAGATTTTTAACCAAAATCAAAATAAACAAACATTTAAAATCAAGTATTATGGAAACCAAAAAACGAATCTTGCTCGTCGAAGACGATCCGAATTTCGGACCGATGCTTCGTGATTTTCTACGTCTGAACGGTTACGACGTGGAACTGGCCACCAACGGCATCGACGGTTTGGAAAAATTCAAAAACAATGATTTCAACC
Source organism: Flavobacteriales bacterium (assembly GCA_027023475.1). Taxonomy (GTDB): domain Bacteria; phylum Bacteroidota; class Bacteroidia; order Flavobacteriales; family Flavobacteriaceae; genus JAADED01. Next base: position 19,500 of record JALVVJ010000169.1, on the reverse strand, counting down.
TGGTGTTGTTGGATGTAATGATGCCCTACAAAGACGGGTTTACCTTGGCTACCGAAATCCGCAAGCGCGACCAAAACATCCCGATTATCTTTATCACGGCCCGCTCCATGAAAGACGACGTGATCAAAGGTTATCAATCCGGTGCCGACGATTATGTAACCAAACCCTTCGATTCCGAAGTGTTGCTCTACAAAATCAAATCGCTCATCAGCCGAAGTGTCAAAACCACCGACAACCGCAGCAGGCAACAACACTTCAAAATCGGTGATTTCAAATTTGATTCCAAACTCCGTCTTTTGCAATACAAAGACGAAGAACCCCAAAAACTTTCGCCCAAAGAAGCCAAATTGCTTAAACTCCTGGCCGAATATATGAACGATTTGATGCCGCGTGAATTGGCACTTACGCAAATCTGGATGGACGACAATTACTTCACTTCCCGCAGCATGGACGTCTATATCGCCAAATTGCGTAAATACTTGGCCAAAGACCCCAACGTGGCCATCGTCAACATTCACGGCGAAGGTTTCCGTTTAGTGGCCAACAGCCCCGAAGACGAAAACAAAGCTTCCGAAGGCGAAGGCGAAGGCCAAAGCGAAGCATAAGCTCTAAACCCATGACGGACATTCCGTCCGGACAATTATTCTATGCCGGTTCTGTCGAAGGCGAACTCATCCGGTTCGACACCTTCGAGAGCCGGCATTTGTATAAAGTGCTACGCAAGCGCGAAGGCGATACTATTTTTATCACCGACGGACGCGGCCGTTTGTTCCGAAGCCGGATTATTGCGGCCAATGCCAACCGGCTCACTGCTGCGGTGGAAGATGTGAAGTATTTCGAACCACCCTCACGGAAATTGCATGTATTTATAGCTCCACCCAAAAACATCGACCGCTTCGAGTGGTTCCTGGAAAAAGCAGTGGAATTGGGCGTATGGGAAATTACTCCCATCCACACTGCATTCGGTGAGCGTTCAAAACTCAATTTCGAGCGATTGGAAAAAATCATCGTTTCGGCGCTCAAACAAAGTTTGCGGCTCTACAAACCCACTTTGCATCCTTGGAAAAAATTCCACGACATCCTGGATTCCAATGATGCCCTATTTGCTGCGCTTTGCCGGAACGAAACGCCTGCCAATGCAGCATACGTTCAAAGCCCGTCCGCTTCGGTCGTTATTGGTCCCGAAGGCGGTTTTTCGCCGGACGAACTCAACCGGTTACGTTCAGCGCAAATACCCGCCATACGCTTGGGTCGCCACCGTTTGCGTACCGAAACCGCCGGTGTGGCGGCTGTGTGTCTGTATTACGGAAACGCCTAAAACCTGTCAATCATGTTGGCCAAAGTGATCCGCTTTGTTTTTTGGACTACGTTGCTGGTTGCCGCCATCTGGTATTATTCCCACGCATAGCAATAATACCCTGCGGCTTACGGCATGCACGTTTTTTCCATAATGGAAAATGCGTAACTTGCTCCTATGCGTGTCGAAAAAATTTTCCGCCAAAACCTCAGCCGTATTCCCGATATATCCCATCAATATTATTTAGTGGCCGTGTCGGGGGGCGTGGATAGTATGGTGCTTGCCGAATTGATGCGCCGAAGCGGTTTGCGTTTCGGCCTGGCGCATTGCAATTTCGGACTGCGCGGCCGGGAAAGCGATGCCGACGAGCAATGGGTGCGTGATTATGCTCACAAACACAAGCTCCGCTTGCACGTTCAACGCTGTCCGGTGGAACCGGGCCGGAACATTCAACTGGAAGCCCGCCGGCTCCGCTACGCATTTTTTGACCAACTGATGCAAACGCACGGCTACTCCGTCCTGCTTACCGCCCATCATGCCGACGATGCGATTGAAAGTTTTTTTATCAACCTGCTTCGCGGCACCGGTATCCGCGGACTGACCGGCATTGGCAACAGCGAACATATCCGGAGGCCTTTGATGGGCCTGTATCGCCACGAAATCGAAGATTTTGCCCGCCGCGAAGGAATCACCTGGCGCGAAGACAGCAGCAACCTGAGCGACAAATACTTGCGCAACCGCATCCGGCATCGGCTTATTCCTTTGCTGGAAGAACTATCGCCCGGCTTCAAGCAAAAAATGACCGAAAGCATCGACCTGCTCAGCATGTCCGCCATGGCCCAACGGGCATGGTTCGAAAATTTACGCAGCACCCTGCTCCAACGGGACGATTCCGGCGAATGGGTAAATGTGAACCAATTACCTCCCGAGCCGTTGAATCGTTTATTCCTGCACGAATGGCTGACGCCACATGATTTTACCGACCGGGATGCCATCTACCGGCTTTTGGAAGCCGGAACTTCCAAAAAGGTGTTCAACGCCACGGGCACAAAATTGATTATCCGCCAGGGCCACCGGCTCCTTTTGATGGATTCGCCGGAAAGCCGGGCCGCCAAATTTCGTTTCGAATCGCTCCAAGGCATGCACATCCCCTTTGTGGAATGGGAAATGATTTCACCGGAACAAGCCCGGACCGAAAATTTCCGTCAGGCGCCGCCTCATACGGCCTATGTGGATGTCGGCAAACTGCAACCGCCTTTTATTTGGCGTCCTTGGCACCCGGGCGACCGTTTCGTACCCTTAGGCATGAAGGGCACCAAAAAAGTGGGTGATTTTTTGACCGATATGCGGATTCCCGTGCCCCTGCGAAAAAACATTTATTTGTTTGTTTCAAACAACACGCCGGTTTGGTTGGTGGGCTACCGTATCGACGCACGATTTGCCATTGACGAGCATACGCAGCAAGTATTACGATTACGATTAAAGGATTGATTTTGGGCGCTTCGCAAGCCCTCGGGGCGCCGGCGGCGGAATGAAATTCCGCTGCCGGCGGCGCAAAATTTAACGGCAAAGTCTTGATGTTGTATCCCCGATTATGCAAGGCCGTAACAAGGAAAATTCCACCCTTGTTTTGCGCCGCCGGCCCCGCGCCTGCGGCGCGGGGCCGGCGCCCCTTGTCTTGCTCCGCCCTTCGCGAGCCCTGACGGTCTCGCTCCGGTGCTCCGCAAGCCTTCGGCTTCCTTGACCCAACATCAAGGCCACGCCTTGTCTTGCTTCGCAGCTTCGCAAGCCGGCAGGCCCTCGCTACGCTCCGGCCTTGGTCTTGCTCCGCGGGCCTCGGAACCCTTCGGTTTCCTCGGCGGCTACGGGAACCTGCGGCTTCCAATGACCAACGCCACAGGCCGCGCCTTGTTTCCCTTCGCTGCTTCGCAAGCCCTAACGGTCTTGCTCCGCTTGCTGCGGAGCCGCCTGCGGCGTCTCCTCGCGGCCCTCAGCGCCCTTCGGTCGCTTCGGGAAGCAGCGAACCGCGCAGCGGTTTCGCCGCCCAATACTGATGTTTAAAAAATGTTAAGCGTGGATAAATCCATATTTCGGGTGGTGATCATGCTAGCCGGATATATTTATTCTCCGAAGTTGATAAACCAAATCAACGAATTTTCATGGGCCCACGATACACACAATAAAAAAATAGTTCATCCAATAACTTTTATTATCTTTGAGTTGAAAAACAATCAATTACAAATAATTCAAACCGGAATCCCCGATGAAATTCAGCACAAAATACGGGTTATTTCTTCCTGCAATCTTCCTCTGGATGTTTGCCGCCAAATGCCACAAGAATCACGAAACCAAGGAATACGGATTATTCACCGAAAACATCAACTTTGACGGGCAAAACCGGCGATATGCCATTTATGTTCCACGCCAAACGGGAACTTCACCCATGCCACTGGTTTTCGAACTTCATGGCGGTGGTGTTTATATCGAAGATATGACCGGCCAAAGCGGCCATAAAACCCCCTACAAACTTTGGATGGAACTGGCCGACAGGGAAAAATTTATCGTTGTCTATCCCGAAGGACTAAACGGCGCATACGGCAAGCCCACATGGAACGATTGCCGTGGCGATTGCATTGTCAGTTCCGGCGCCGACGATGTCCGTTTTATAGCAACCTTGATTGATAAAATTGTAGCAAAATATCCCATCGATCAAAATCGTATATACGTTTCCGGCACTTCAAACGGTGGTTTTATGGCCCAAAGATTGGGCATCGAATTATACGACAAAATTGCAGCCGTGGCATCGGTTGCTGCGGCCATGCCGGCCGTTTCGGATTGTCCGTCGCCTTCGCATCCGATATCCATTTTGTTTATGAACGGAACCGATGACAATCATATGCCCTACGATGGCGGAACCATAGGCAATCCGCCCAACCCCAACCACGGAAGCGTCTTACCCACCTCCGAATCCGTGAACTTTTGGGTGCATTTCAACCGGACCGATACCATACCGCAAACTTATACCTTCCCGGATTTGGACCCTGACGATGGCGGCGTTGTTCAAAAATTCACCTATACCAACGGACTGAATCAAACCGAAGTAGTTTTGTACAGAATAAACGGAGGCGGTCATTCGGCTCCCAGTATTAGGGAACGTTATTCGAGTGTTTATGAACATTATTTCAATAAGCAAAATCACGATATTGAAATGACTACCGAAGTATGGAACTTTTTTAGAACGAAAAGCATTCATTAATCCGGAAGTTCTTTTAATCATCCAACCCCGTATTTACATAATACAATGCCGGTATTATGACAAAGTTTTGCCGGACGTCAGCGAGGCAAAACGCCACCCTGTTCCGTTCCAAAGGTCGGGAAGGAATCTCTATGCAGGCCGGACAATAGGAACCTTAAATTCCGTCCCGGATGGAGTATCCGTGAAGAGATTTCTCCTCACTTCGTTCGTCGAAATGACAGGACTCCTTCAATGTTTACAGTAGCGGACAATCATAAACCCGGATATTCCAACCAAGGCCGGATATTCCATTGTGGACGCGCGATTTATCGCGCGCACCTTATTATCGCGCCAGGGATGGGAGCGGTTATGCGGTGGCGGCCCGCCGTAGGCCTGCCGTGGCGGCGGGGCGACCAGTGGGGAGCCGCGCCCGCCACGTTTGCAGGGCAAGAGCGGGCCGCTGCCGCATTTGAGCGGACAGCCCGACGGCGACGGATTTCGGGTCGGCCGGTGCGAAAGCGTTCCGCCGCTTGAAGCAACGGCCGGTGCCCCGCCGCGGCGCCGTAGGCGCCGGGCGGCCGGCCGGAACGGGACGAATGTCGTTATATTAACAAGAACTTACTTCCGGCCGGCCGCCGCGGGCGTTCGCCCGCCGGCGGGGCCCCGAAACCTGGCGCCGGGGCGCCCGAAAAATTATTTTTCTTTTTCCCGTAATCGGGCGTAGCTTATGGCACCTATGGAAAGCAATACATAAATGCCCAGAATAAACCACATTTGTGCCGGTTTGTGCGTAAATTCGTAATACAAAATCAAAATGCCGCCCAAGGTCAAACCGCCTACGGCCAATAGGGTCATCCATGGTGATGAACCCGTTTTATCGCGGATTTTGTAATTGGCCGCAGCCACAAGCAAAGAAACAAGCAGGAAAGTGATGCTGCCGAATTCCAAAATCAATTGCAGGCCACCTATCAAAATGAGCACGGATGCCAATATCGACATGGTAATAATGGCATTGACCGGGATATGATTACGACGTTTTGTAAGCCAAGCGGGTAAATATCCGTCGTCGGCTATGCGCGCCATTTGACGCGACGAACCGAATACCGTTCCGCTGATGGCACTACTGGTAGCCAAAACGGCACCGAAAACCACAAGCAAATAACCTAATTTTCCGATCACTTTTTGGGCGCCGGCCGCCAAGGCGTATTCCTTGTCGCGAACAATATCGTCAATGTTCAGGGCAAACAAAGCGCCCAAGGCAAGAATCACATAGATAAGCATCACCGTAATAATGGCCGTATAAATGGCATGCGGAATATTTTTTTCGGGATTTTTCATTTCGTTGACCGCATTGATAACCAATTGAAATCCCTCGTAGGCCACAAAGGTGATGGAAGCCACAATTAGGATGTTCAAAATATGCGCCTGTCTGGCATCACGGGCCATCATTTCCATAAAATTTCCGAAATCGGTATGGCCGTGGGTCATCAACAAGACCGAAATAACGGCCAAAATGAGCATTTTGGTATAGACCATCAAATCCTCGATGCGGCCCATACCCTTGACACTCCATAAATTGATCAAGGTAAAAACACCTATTATACCCCAAGCCACGGCCTTGCGCACCCATTCGTTTTCGGCCCATTCGGTTCCGCTGATGACGTAGGACGAAAAGGTATAGGCATACAAGGCCAAAGTGCTGATGTATCCGAAAACCGTAAACCAACCGATGCTGGCCGCCGCCCGATGCGACTGCGGATAAGTTCGTTTTATAAAGGCATAGGTAGCCCCTTCGTCGCGGTAATAGAGGCCCAATTTAACGTAGGAATATCCGGCCAGCATAGCCAACAAACCGCCCAAAATAATAGCCAAGGGCGTTAAATAGCCGATGATAGATACCGAAATACCCAAAATGGAAAAAATACCGCCACCTACCATACCACCGATGGCAATGGCAACCAATTCGATGAGTCCCAAACTCTTTCCGCGGCTTCGCACATATTTCATAACCATACCGGCAGGTTTTATACAAAGATGCGAAAAATCCCCGTCAATTTGCCGGTTGATTTCAAAAAAATAGGTATTTTGTGCAGTAAAAATAATCCCGATGAACAAAAAAACCTTTTTCTTGATAATATGGATTGGATTGCTCGGGTATTCGTCCCGGATTTCGGCCCAAAATTGGCAAGCACCGGCGGATGCGATCAATGTGCAAAATCCCGTAAAACCCACCGAACAAAGTATTAAAAACGGGCAACAAATCTATCAGCGGCTTTGTGTGGCTTGCCACGGAATTCATGGAGACGGTCAAGGGCCGGCCGCTGCGGGACTGAATCCCAAACCGGTTGATTTCCATTCCAATGCCTTTCATGCACAAACCGACGGGGAAATTTTTTGGAAACTATCCAAAGGGCGCGGTGCCATGGCCGGCTACGAAAACATGCTGAACGAAAAAGACCGTTGGGATTTGGTGAATTATTTGCGAAGTTTGGCCGGCAAACCCGCTCCGGTGGATGGCCTTAAATCCCAAAAAACGGATACGGATACCGAAACCGGAAATCCGCATCGACACTTTCCTTTTTCCTATGCAGGACTCAACGTCACCACTTCGCTAGTACCGCAAGGCAAAATGGCCTTTGTAATCCAGCACCGTTTCGGAGCCGTTAAGACCGACGAAAACGCTTTACGTAACTTTTTGGGCTTGGATTTGGCCGCCAACACACGTTTGGCCTTGGCCTGGGGACTGACACGGCGCTTGTCGGTGGAAATAGGACGAACGCGCTACGGTAAGTTTTACGACCTGACGGCGGGTTACGACCTGAGCCCTTGGACGGGGCCTAAAATCCGTAGCGTGATCTACGCATCCGTTGCAGTGATGACCGACCGGTTTACACCCGTGGGCGACTCGGCCCGCTTTGCCGACGGACGGCCTTTTGCTTACCGTTTCGAACACCGGTTGTATTATGATATGCGCCTGCTGTTTTCGTATGCCACAGGCAAATGGAGTTTGCAAGCCGGCCTGCAAATGGATTGGCGCAATTTGGCTCCGCCCAACGGGCCCGGGCCCAATGGCCGTGGTGTGATTCACGAAACCAACCTACTGTGGGCCGTGCCATTGAGCATCCGTTATAAATCGGGACTGCGTTCGGCTTGGGATTTGGATATTGCACCCACCGGACGCGCCCATACCCTACCCTTTGCATTGAGCTATGAAATCGTAAGCAGCGGAAATCATTTGTTTGCCATCACACTGAGCAATACCGACCGGATTTTGCCCCTTATGCAAATCAGTCATAATCACTTCCGGCCCGGAAAAGACGGGTTGTTGCTTGGATTTAATATTATTCGTTATTTTTAAACCGAGAAAATCGAAGCAATGAAAAAATTTATTACACTTTTGAGCATAGGTATTTTTCTATCCTTTGCATTGTCGGGCTGTAAACAGGATAAAGGCCCGATTGAAGATGATACGGACAACGGAAATGTAAGTTTCGACCAAGTGCAAGCCATATTCGACCAAAACTGCATCAGTTGTCATCCCAGTTCGGGCAATTTGGATTTGCGTCGCGGACAATCCTACAACCAACTTGTCAATGTGCCGGCTTCGGGCTACCAAGGCCTGCGTGTTTCGCCCGGCCATAGCGACCAGTCGGTACTCTACGGAAAAATCGATGGTTCGGGGCGTTACGGAAGTAATATGCCCTTGGGCGGAAGTTTGTCGCAGCAACAAATCGATTTGATCAAGGATTGGATTGATCAAGGGGCGCGGAATCAGTGAAAATTTATTTTACTAAATCATCAGATTAAAAAAATCTCGAAATAACTTTTCGATTTTTTGTAACAAATTCCTATATTTGCCGTAGAATTAAATGGAAGCCCTAATTTTTATGTTGAAAATTATCGACAAACCGGCTTTACATTTCGGAAAAGGCAAGTCTGTTTTGTATGATTGTGCAACAAAATGTGCTTGTCTGTCTGGCTTGGATTTGTTTCCAAAGCCAGCATATTTTCCAAAAAACCATACTATGATGTGATCTAAGTTTAAGATGTCTATGTGGCAAGCGGATTTTTCCGGGTGTAAGAAAACTTGCCACGACTTCCGGGGTTGATGTGTTTCCGGGAGTACGCCGGCAAAAAGGTGAGTACACCTGCCGGCACGAACGGCTCAGCCGTTACCGACTTTAAGTCGGGCTTTTATTGGTTTCTTTAACCGTTAAACTTTTGAAATACGGCTTTCCGCAAGGAAACAAGCGGTTTCGGGCCGTCCTGTTGTGCACGGGTGTTTTATTCTACCGGCACAACGGGTTGGTAAACGTACCGGGGGTTGTTGCTCCCGGGAACCCTATAAACTCGTGTTTAACCCGGAAAAAAAACAAACCATGAAATCACATCAACCCAAAATCGGAATATTTGTCCTGACGGACTATCCACGCAACCTGCAAAATGCAGAACATAGACAACTCCACCGTCAACTCATCCGCTTCGACGATATCCTGTGGATCACCACCGATGACGCCAGAACCAATTATGTGCGTATCGTTGCAAGCAATTCCCGAGAAGGCCTGCTCAATACTTCCATGAGTGGCATTCTGGATGAATTACCACCTTACTTCGTGCGTATTTCCAATGCTTATATCGTGAATATCGTGCACGATGATTTTCAAGGGCTGATTAACTCGTCGATATTAGTAGCCGGCGGAGAACGTTTAAGTATATCCCCCACCTACCGGGAAGGTTTACGGCAGGTATTGAGAGAGTACTACATATTGTAGGAAAGTCAATAACAAAAGGCGGGTTTTATGGCCCGCCTTTTTATTTATGATATTTTTACCGGTGCTTCTGCTGCTCGTATTTCCGTACCGACCAATCGGCAAACAGGTAGGTCAGCACAATCATCAAGGGCCAAGCCAAATAATTCAATATTCCGTAGAGTGTCATCTTTTCAAGTTTTTGGAGTTAGTAAACATGTTCTTCGGTATTTAATTCCGCCGTGCTTATCTTGGTTTTGTCCAATGTTTTCCAAGCCCAAACCATATAGGCCGCCACAAAAGGCACCAGCAAGGAAACATAGGACATCACCACCAACGTAAAACGGCTGGACGAACTATTGGCCACCGTGAGCGAACTTTGCCAATCCAGATTCGACGGATAAAACGGACTGCCGGTGAGTCCGGCCCAGAGTAAAATACCCGTTACGGACAAGACTGTTCCCGCAGCTACCCAACCGAAAGCTCGACCGGCATCGCGGAACAAAGCCACATAGAAACCATAAAAGACCAAAATCACGCCTGCCAACAATACCACCAGCACCACCGGATGCTCTATCAAATGCCATGCATAAATGTCCGCTTCGCGGATTATTTTCCCATCGGCACCCACGCCGAAACCTTTGTAAAACAAAATGCCGGTCAACCAAGTCAGGAAAAACACCAGAAAAACGGGAACCGTACGACGTAAACACTTACGGGCCTTGGCGGTCAATTGCTCATCCTTCACCATACGGATAATGTAGAGTAAAGCCAGATTGCGCACCAAACAAAATACGGCCATTCCCAATGCGATGTTCCACAAAAAGGCCGCTCCATCGGTGTTCCAAAGCGCTTCGAGCCCATGCCAAGCGGTACCCCAACGCGAAATTACCACGCTTTGTTCGGTACCCATACGAACCAGCGCTTCCTTTTCCACCGTGAACGGGCTGCCCGTAAAGAAAGTGGACACGGCTATTCCCAGCAATAACGGTGCGATAATACCGTTGAGCACCAGAAAAATTTCATAGGTGCGCGGGCCAAGAAATTTTTTGTCCCTGCGCCTGAATTCATAGGACACCGCTTGCACGATAAATGCAAACAGAATGGTCATCCAAACCCAGTATGCCCCACCAAAACTGGTGGAATAAAACAAGGGAAACGAGGCAAACAATGCACCGCCAAATACCACCAAGGTGGTAAAAGTCATTTCCCATTTATGGCCGAATAAATTGATGAGAACCGTTTTTTGGTCTTCGGTTGCGGCCAATTTGGGAAACAATGTTTGCCCCCCTTGGACCAACATCAAAAAAACCAATATACCGCCTATTAAGGATACCAAAATCCACCAATAGGCTTGTAGTGCGGAATAGAACATTGCTTCAAACATCTTTGACAAATTTTTTTCAAGTTAATGCGTAAAACCCTTACGAATGGCACCGGTCATAATTTTAATTTCGGCAATCAAAAGGGCCGTAAACACCACAAAGAACAAGAAAAAGGTGATCATAACGCCCGAACTTTCGATATGCGAAACCGCCACATGCGCCGGCATCAAATCCTGAATAACCCAGGGCTGACGCCCGGCTTCGGCTACAATCCAACCCAATTCCTGCGCAATAAAGCCCAGTGGAAAGCTGAGTACCGCCAAACGGAGCAAGGTTTTGTTTTCTTCGAGTTTTCGCTTGAACAGCGCATAATATAGCCAAATGAACAACACCAAAAACCAAGTACCCAAAATCACCATGGTGTGGAACGAAAAAAAGCTGATGGCTACGGGCGGAACGAGCGCTTCGGGATGATTTTCATCAAAATAGCCGTAACCGAAATCCTTGAAGTGCGCTTTAAAAATTTCCAATTGGCGGGCCGCTTCGTCGGCATTTCTTTCTTTCTTGGCTTTTTTGTATGCCGCCAAAGCATTAATGGCGATTTTTCCGCTACGTATGCGTTCTTTGTAGGAAGGAATACCTTCCTCAGGATTGCCGTAAACCAAATCCTTCACGCCGGGCACAAAGGCATTCGGATCGTTAAAGGCCAAAATGGAAAGCCCGTAAGGAATTTCAAATCCTTTGATTTCCACATCCAATTGATCTTTACCTTTAAGATCCTCGGCCACCGACTGCACAAAACTTCCTTTACGCACATTGGGCGTGCCGATGGCTATGAGCGGTGCCCCACGCGAACCTTTTTGCAAACCTTCCATGGCCGCTAATTTCATAGGTTGGTATCGGGCCACTTGCTTGGCCGAACCGTCACCGGTTACAATGGTGCCTATAATCGACAGCAATCCGAAGGCCGATGCTACCAAAATACTGTATTTGGTCTCTTCGGCATGCCGTTTTTTGAGTAAATACCAAGCACTCACCGCCACCACGAACAAAGCCGAAAAGGTGTAGGCCGAAAAAACGGTATGCACAAACTTGTTCACCGACACGGGATTGAACAGCACTTGGGCAAAACTCAACATTTCGTTGCGCATAGTGTCGGGATTAAAGTGCATTCCCACAGGATTTTGCATCCAACCGTTGGCCACCAATATCCACAAGGCCGACAAATTGGTTCCTATGGCCGTAAGCCAGGTAGCCAGCAAATGCACTTTGCGGCTCACTTTGTTCCATCCGAAAAACATAATGGCCACAAAGGTAGATTCCAGGAAAAAGGCCATAATGCCCTCGATGGCCAAGGGGGCACCGAAAATATCGCCCACAAACCACGAATAATTCGACCAGTTGGTACCGAATTCAAATTCCAGAATGATTCCCGTGGCCACGCCAATGGCAAAGTTGATTCCGAAAAGTTTCATCCAAAACTTTTCGATACGTAACCATTTTTCATCTCCCGTTTTGTAGTAAATGGTTTCCATAATCGCCAGGATAAAGGACAATCCCAGCGTCAGGGGGACGAAAATCCAGTGATACAAAGCCGTCAAGGCAAACTGTGCCCGCGACCAATCGACTGTGTCCAAATACAATGCTGTCATGGTAATAAATTTTGTTTAACTGTGTTCAGGCAAAAGATTTTGTTCCACGTATTGAATACGTTCGCTGTCCGAATGGAATTTTTCCTTCAAAATATCGGGGAAAAAGAATACTTTCAACACCGCAAACATAATGAACAACTTGATCAAAATTATCATCCATAATTTGCGACCGTCCTGCGAAAGGTTCCGGAATCCGTCGTAATAGAAATACCAAATTTTTTTCAACATTCCACGTCGATTTTATTTTGTAAAACTCCACAAAATACATACCAAATCGTCCGAACTCCTATCATTTTCTTTTATACTAATCTTTTTATTTTCAATAACATACAAAAGTTTCGGAATTTTGATACACAAGTTGCTATAAGTCCATTATTTAAAATCACTCTAAACAATACTTAAACATTTTTTTAATCGTTTTCTGCCAAAACGGCACAATAAAATAACTGGCGGTTCCCATCAAGAAATGACAAAAAAGCAGAAACAATCAAATATCGAAGGTTCCGGAACCGCTGCGCGTCTCCTTCACCTGGCGGAGAGCCGACGCAACTTTTGTTTATCTAAAAAAATAACTTATTGAAACTCAGTTCATATTTGACTTGAAACTAATAACTCAAAACTTATAACTAACTCCACGGCTTGTCTCTCCGCCAGCTCCACAAGCCGGCGGCTTCCCGGGGCCTGTGCCAAAGGCAACGCCTTGTCTTGTTCCGCGGCTCCCGACATTGCTACGCAATGTGCGGGAGAAGTTCCGCAAGCCGGCAGGCCGTCGCTGCGCTCCGGCCTTTGTCTTGCTTCGCGGCTTCGGGAACCTACGGCTTCCAAAGGCCTGCGCCACAGGCCGCGCCTTGTTTCCCTCCGCACTCCGCGAGCCCTGACGGTCTCGTTTCGTTGCTTCGGGAGCCGGCACGCTCCGGCTTCGGCTTCGCGTTGGTCTCCCTTCGCTTGCTGCGGAACCGCTGCGCGTTTCCTTGCCTGTCGCCGGGCCGGCCACGGCCGTCCCGGCTCTTTGACGGCGAGCCGCGGGCGGCGTCTCGCCTTGGCGCCGCGGAGCCCATTCGCCTCGCTCGGACTTACAGCCCGCTCGGCGGCGGTCTCCGCGGTCAGATATTTTTTTATTCTCCTTCAATGTTTGCAGTAGGAGAATGAAAATCGCCATTCTACGTTCGAAGGTTCGATATTCATTATTCAAGCGCGATTTATCGCGCGCCCAAAGCGCCAGGGATGGAAGCGGTTATGCGCAGGCGGCATCGCTTCAAGCATAAATTATCACACCAAGTTTTGAATTCAACTTTTCCAATACTTTATGCTTAAAGCGATGCCGGCGCGCCGTAGGCCTGCCGTGGCGGCGGGGCGACCAGCGGGGAGCCACACCCGCCACGCTTGCAGGGCAAGAGCGGGCCGCCTGCGCATTTGAGCGGACAGCCCGACGGCGCCGCGTGAACGCCGGTGGGTGCGAAAGCGCTCCGTCGTCTTGAAGCAACCGCCGATGCGTGAACGCGTGCGGCGGGGCGCCCAAAAAAAATACCAAAGCTATTGATTCTCCTCCCCGGTGGTTATGCGGAACCCGAATTTGGCGGCCAATTCACGGAAAGTATCGAAATCGGTATTGAAGCGCAGTCCGATGCCCTGGGTGTAGCCCTCCTCCTGACCGGCATATTCGATGGGTGTGCGCTTGTTGTAAACATGCAATTGATACGTGCCGTCGGGGTTGAGCCACAAAACGGCCTCGATATCTCCCGATACCGACGACGAGGTGTAACGACCCACAGGCATCACCACCTTGCCGTTGATATAAATCCGCTTATTGACCTTGGTTTGCACCGTAAGGCCAACCTGACTGTCGGTTTTGACATTGTTTTGCGGGTTCTGTTGGCCGGGCACATAATCCAATTTCACATTGAAAACTTCGTTTTGCAGTAAGGAATTGAACACACTGAGCACCCGTTCCGACAGGTTACCTTCGGCAGCGGTCAAACTGTTGAGTTTGAGTACATCCTCGGAAATGAAATTGCCCGAATAGAGCAGCGATAGCACTTGGAGCATACGCTTGTCGGGGTCGCTAAGCACATACTCGGCCTGGGAGCGAATGATGCCGTTGGCCTGCGGTAGTTCGATTTGGAAATCAATAAGCGGTTTCATCAAGTCGCCCGTCAGGTTGATCACCACATCCACGGGAACCTTTTGTTGCAAAGCCACGGCATCTTTAAGCAAGGGTGTAATGTCCACCGCCGGAATATGGTAGACCGCACGTATGTTGAGCGTAGCGTGATAGGGATCCCCGTTCCAAGCCAAAGTGCTACCCGCGTCCACATCAAAACGTTTGTCGATAATGCCCAAGTAACGGAAATCGTAGTAACCGTCCACCACTTGATAAGTTCCCCACATGTTGAATTTGCCCGCCGTGTTGATTTCCAACAACATGGTTCCCTCACCCCGGGCTGTCAGCCGGCTTCCGAATTCCTGGTCCAATACGATGTCGATAACGGCATCGCGGGTAATGTCCAAATCCAAATTCAATTCCAAACCCTCGTAATAACGCTCTTGATGCTTGTTACCGTTTTGCGTTTGCTTATTGTATTCGCCGGCACGGTAGAACCTGATAAAATCATCCTCACCCACGGTTTCCACGTCGCGAAGCGGGATATTTATTTTCGTTCCTTTTTGGGATTGCAGCCGGGCATCGATTTTGATTTTGTTCAAATCGCCCGTAATGTCGGCTCCGCCTTTGACAAAGGCCGTACCGTAGTAGAGATCCTCGCCGGAGCCGGGCGTGTCAAGCGCTAAAAGCCGGTCGCCCGTAATATGGAGGTCGAATGTCCAATCCGAAAACCTATAAAAACCGATTTTTCCGTCCAGCAAACCATGCGTCCGGTATTTTACATCGGAAAAACCGGTATGCGAAAACACAAAACGGTCTTTGTCGATCCGGATCATACTGTTATCGTCGAATTGGTAGTCGGTATTGAGTTCAATCACGCGCAAGCCCGCACCGAAAAGATTCAGGCGGCCCGTATATTGTGGATTGTCGAAAGTCCCGGTCATTTGGATATGTCCCGAAGCGCTCCCACGTATCCTGTCGAATATATCCTTCAAAAAGGGCGATAAAATCGTTAAAGGAAGCCGGTTACTCCGCAAATTTAGATCCATTTCATCCGTATCGAAGTCCAGAAAACCCGAAGCACGGATATTTTCGGCACCTTCAAGCCGGTTGTAAAGATTGACAAACATCACCTTGTTGCGCAGGGTTCTGAAATCCCCGTTGAGCAAACCCAGAGGCACATCATTGAAACGAAATCCGGTTACCGAAAACCGACCGTTGTAGTAACTGTTCCCTTTGCTTTTACCTAAAATAATTTGACCGTTGGCATTACCCGCCCACGTGGCCGGTGATATTAAGGTTTTCAGGTTGTCCATATTAAAATGATGCACATCCACCGTGATATTCCGCTTATGAGGCGTATCAAAACCATTTATGTTTACCAGTGAAGGTTCACTACGCAATCCGATGCTGTCGATATAGAGTGAATCCTGACGCGGAATATAATAAAGAGCATTACCT
The DNA here is from genome assembly GCA_027023475.1 of Flavobacteriales bacterium. Lineage (GTDB taxonomy): Bacteria > Bacteroidota > Bacteroidia > Flavobacteriales > Flavobacteriaceae > JAADED01. Next base: position 3,681 of record JALVVJ010000169.1, on the reverse strand, counting down.
TGCTTACCGCTTCCGGTTTGCCAAAGCCGGCCGTTGAACCGGATACGTGAAGGCATCAACCGCAGGGCCCAACGGTTGGCGGTATCGGACAAATAATACAAGGCCAGGTCAAAGGTATCGCGTGCAGTAACGCCCCCGTAAAATTTGGATTTGACAAAAACCGTATCATTGATATTCAAATGAATGGCCCGGAAACCCCGCACGGGGTAATTACCCACACGAATGGAATCGGAACGGGCATATAAATTGTAGATGGCATTTTGATTGTCCAAAATAATACGGGCTCCCGAAATACGTGTAGATCCGTATTGCACCATAGCGGTTTGTGCGTCCACGTGCACATATTTTTCGGCTCCATCGATTTTGCCTTTGAGCCGTGTTTGTCGCACTTGCTCCAATTGCGGATCCAAAAGTTCCAAAAGATTGCCATCCAGCACAAGATTGAAGCGTAACGCATCTTGCAAGGGCTTTTCGGGCTTGAAACGCGGCAATAATGTTCCCAAAGCATAACGGGCCAAATCGTCTAAATGATTCAACCTGAATATTCCTTCAAGATAGCCGTTTACCGCTTTGTCCGAACGGATATCGATACGCCTGCGGCCCAGCGTATCGCGGGCTTTAATATCCATAAAACCCAAGTGGTAATGATTGTAGGAATTGAGATAATCGACATTTTCCAAATGCCAGGACCCACGCACATCGTCCAAAGTTTTTCCGTGAAAACGCATTCGTGTAACACCCGACAAACGGGCCAAAGTATCGGACTTTATCCAACGGGTACGATACAAATCGGCGCTGTCCAACGAAGCCGTAAAATCGAAAGTGTTTTCATACACGCCGAAATGAATCAATCCCTGGAAATTCATCTTAAAATGAGGGTCGTTCACATTCAAGCGGCCGTCGAATTTACCTTGCCGCAAACGGCCGCTAACATTCAAATTACGATATGCGTAGCGGCGATAATCCAAACGCTTGATTTTGCCTTGCAAACGGGCACTGGCGGTTTGTTTGTCGAATCCCTGTCCGTCGATTTGCAAATCGCCACGGATAACACCCAATTCCGTAAGTCCGAAAAGCCGGCCCAAATGCAAGGAATCGGTTTTGAGGGTCCCACGGTAGGCGCTGTTTTTATCGAAATGGATAAACAAATCCGGTTGTAAACGTCCGGCTTGGCTACTAATACGCATATGTGTTTCCAGTCGTCCCGGAAAATATACAAGATTCCCGCGCGCAAAAACCTTGCCCGCATTTTGCACAAATGCGGGAATATTTCCGTGCACTACACCCGGCATCATTTTTTCCAAACGTGCATAGCCGATTGTCAAACTGTCGGCCAAAAGTTGAACGCCCAAACTGTCGGGTTGCATCAAGTTGAACACCACCATATCGCCTGCAAAACGAATCCCCGACGAAGTGGAAATATGCGCATCGTTCCATTCCCACTCGTTGAGCACTCCTTCCAAGCTATCGGACTGCATACGCAGACTGGCATCGGGAACAAAAATCGAATCCCGCAAAATAAGGTTCATATCGGCGCCCGATAAATCCGTTTGTAAACGTCCGCTCCACTCCACTTCGTCGAAAAAGCGGCGCAATTGCTCACGCGTGTAATGTAAACGAATATCACCATTGATTTGCGAAGATTCCGTGCCCCAGTGCAAATCCGAAAATAGCATACGGCCCGGCCCGTAGGCAAAACGCAGACTCATATCCCTTACTTCCAATCCGTAAAGGTCGCGGTAACGTGTATCCTGCAAAAGGGCTTCCACTTCTTTGCCGTGTATTACAAAGGGCTCGATTCGACCCGATAATTGCTCAACACTGTATAAATTTTCATTTTTAATATTCAAATTGCGCAACCTAAAACCGAAATCCGACAATTCCACTCTTTTGATGTGCAACAAAAAAGGGTTTTCCGAAGCAGCTCCTGCGGTCAAGGAATCAATGATGCTCACCAAGCGGTTCAAATTATCGGTTTTTTCGCCGGCATATTGCGTAATGTAAAGCCGTGCACTTTCGACCGAAGTATTTCCCAAGCGGACGCGGTTTTTCTTTAAATCTCCGTAGGAGAGAATAAAACTGCGCAAGCGGCGAACGGCTATCAATGTGTCGCCGTGATGATCGCGCACCACAAGGTTTTCCAGCACCGTTTTGCCCGATGGCATCCATTCGATACGTCCGATATCCACATCTATTCCGTAATGTGCATCCACATAGCTTGCGACCTTACGGGCCAGAAAAGTTTGCACGGGAGATAAAGACAACAAAAGGGTGAGCAGCAAGAGCAATACCACGAAGATACCCGCAATCCACAACAGGATTTTTCCAAGGACGTATCGGCGCTTTTTGTTTAATTTTGCGGGCATATGCTAGCGTTGAACAAAATTAAGAAAGATATTCTGATTCTGGGCATTGAATCGTCTTGCGACGAAACATCGGCCGCCGTTTTGCACAGCGGCCGGATGCTCAGCAATATTATTGCCACCCAGGAAGTGCACCGCCAATACGGTGGCGTGGTTCCCGAACTGGCTTCGCGTGCGCATCAGCAAAATATTGTGCCCACGGTGGATACGGCGCTAAAACAAGCCGGCATCACGCCGCAAGAACTAACGGCAGTGGCCGTAACCGCCGGACCCGGCCTTCAAGGTTCGCTATTGGTAGGGCTGTCGTTTGCCAAATCCATGAGCATGGCTTTGAACATTCCACTGATAGGCGTTCATCATATGCAAGCCCATATTTTGGCCAATTTCATCGATGATGCTTCGGGCCGTGCGCCGCGGTTTCCTTTTCTGGCACTGACCATCAGCGGCGGGCATACGCAAATCGTGCTGGTGCGCGATTATTTCGATATGCAAGTTTTGGGCCAAACCCTGGACGACGCCGTAGGCGAGGCCTTCGACAAAACGGCACAAATCATCGGCCTCCCCTACCCCGGCGGCCCGGAAATCGACCGGCTGGCACACCAAGGAAATCCCACGGCTTTCCGCTTTCCCAAACCCAAAGTGGAAGGGCTGAATTTCAGTTTTAGCGGACTGAAAACGTCCATCTTGTACTTCCTACAAAAAAAACAGAAGGAGAACCCGGAATTTATCCGGCAAAACCTGGCCGACATTGCCGCATCGGTGCAGCATACCATCATTGAGATTCTAACCGACAAAATAGGCCAAGCCGTTGCACAAACCGGCGTCCGTCGCCTGGTAGTGGGTGGAGGTGTTTCGGCCAACCGCGGGCTGCGCGAACGCTTGGAGGAACTTGCCCGCACCGGAGGATGGGAGTTGCACATTCCCCGCTTTGAATACACGGGCGACAATGCGGCTATGATTGCCATCACCGGCTATTTGAAATATCAACGCGGCCTTTTCGACGACCTTCGACTCACGCCCAAGCCGCGGTGGGATATGTAGGAAACATTTTTTTATGGCGTTTCGAAGCCCTTCAGGCTTCTCCACGGCTCCACAAGCCACCGGGGCGCCGGCGGCGGAATGAAAATTCCGCTGCCGGCGGCGCAAAAGTTTTAGCGGCGAAGCGTTTTTTCTGAAACACGCGATAAAATACCGCCTCAATCGTAAAATTCCGATACTGTCCCAAAAAGTGTGTAAGGCGCAAAATTCATATTTTTAAAAAGAATAACAATAAAAACAAATAAACTATGAAAGATTTGCACCTTACACAAGAACAAGT
>JALVVJ010000168.1 GCA_027023475.1 Flavobacteriales bacterium | reverse complement strand
TTTTATTTCGAACCAACGGGATTTTCCACGCGACGGCAGTGTGGTGTTGTGGGTTCGATGGATAAAACGCCAAGGGAAATTGTATTTGGACAGCGTGCGTTACTTGCCGGTGTGGGTGTATAAATACCGTAGCGGCGAACGCTGGCATTTTGAAGTTTTGCCCACAAGTTTGTTCGTGTTGCGTAAATCCTATTTCGATAATGATGAGGATTTCCGTAAGATGGTGCGTTATCATCTTTATATCACCGGTTTTTTGAAACAAATTCCGCAAAAAACAATGCAAGCGGGATTGGATAATTTACTTCCACCACCGCATTTGTGGGATTTGCCGGTGGTAAAAGTATGGTCGCAAAGTTTGGTGAGGAATAAAAGGTGATAGGATAAAATGAGGCAATCGGAAAGAAAATGTAACTTTGTTCGTAACAAACCCTTGGAAAGGTGAAAAACCGGCTTTCGGATATTTTCAGATACAGCACGCATATTTACAAGGCCGTGTTGGTGCTGGGTTCGGTGCTCGTGTTGCTTTATTTTTATCCGCAACGCGAGCGTTTTCCCTACACCTATTCCGCGGGGCAATTGTGGCATTATCCCGATTTGTATGCGCCTATGGATTTCAGCGTGGACGAACCGGCGGTTTCTGTTCGGAAACGGAAAGATTCGATTCGCAAAACAACACCGGCTTTTATACGGGAAATTCCCGTGGATACCCAAACGGTTTTCCGGCGTATTGCCGGCGATATTCGCGCCGGAACCCGATGGCAAATTTTTGGTAAATCCACTGCGATGCAAACCGCCAGGCGAGTTTTTTCGGAACTCTACCACCGGCAAATCATTCGCGGCTTGCCCGATAGCTTGGAGTGGCACCCTGTTTGGCTTCGTCGCGGAAAACAAGTGTTGATACTGGACACTGCGGACTATTTACCCTTGGGGCGGGTTAAGCGGTTCCTGGAATCCCGTTTAAATAAACTTCCGCCCGGTGAACGTAGTCGGATTATGGCGGCTTTTTTCAAAAACCTGAAACCCACGGCCGAATACGACGATGCATATACCCGCAAATATTTCAAAACCGCTTTGGATGCCATACGTCCGGCCAAAAAAATTTACTACAAAGGCGAACGATTGGCCTCGACGGGCGAACGGCTTACCGCCACACAAGTGCGGGCGTTGGATGCATTGAAACAAATCTATGCCCGCGACCAAAGAAATTTCGGTTGGATTCGTTTGGGCTTCGTATTGATTGTTTTGACATTGTTCGCCCTGTTCTTGTTTTACTTGAATCTATACGAAGAACCCATTTATAATAACAATGCGGCGCTCACCTTGATTTTTATCAACATCCTGCTGGTGAGCGTTATGGTGTTTGTTACCCAAAGGTATTGGCCGTTTTATGTGTTTGCCGTGCCGTTTATCATACTTCCGGTGATTGTGCAAACCTTTTTCAACCGGCGTGTGGCCTTGTTTGCCTTGGTTGTGGGTGTGGTGATTGCATCGTTGGGCGTTACGGAAACCACCACCTACGGTTTGGTGCAAACCACAGCCGGATTGGCGGCTTTGCTGTCTATGCGTAACCTGACCACCCGGAGCGAGATGTTCCTGTCGATTATGCGCGTAGTCATTGTTTATGCTGTGGTTTACACCGGTTATATGTTGGTGCGCCAAGGCGACTGGGCGGGCTTGGATTGGCGGGTGTTTTTGCTTTTCCTGCTCAGCGGAATATTGGCGGTGGTGCTGATGCACGAGCTGATTTTGTTGTTCGAAAAAATGTTCGGACTGGCTTCGGATGTGAGTTTGTTGGAATTGCTCAACACCAACAACAAATTACTGCGTAATTTGGCCGAGAAGGCGCCGGGAACTTTCCAGCATTCGATTCAGGTGGCCAATTTGGCGGAGGCCATAGCCAACGAATTGGGTGCCAATGCTTTGCTTGTAAGAGTGGGGGCTTTGTATCACGACATCGGTAAGATGAAAAACCCCAAATATTTTACCGAAAATCAAACATCGGGCATCAATCCGCACGAAAACTTACCGCCCCGGGAAAGTGCACATATCATTATCAGGCACGTGTTGGACGGCATAGAAATGGCACGGAAAAACAATTTGCCCGAGCGGATTATTGATTTTATTCGCACACATCACGGGCGCGGGTTGGTGTATTATTTTTACAACAAGGCCAAGGAACAAAACGAGGATATTAATCCCGAGGATTTCCGGTATCCGGGTCCCGATCCGTTTTCCAAGGAAACAGCCATTTTGATGATGGCCGATTCGGTGGAAGCGGCATCCAAAAGTTTGGCCTTACCCACGGCCGAACAAATCGATGCCTTGGTGGACCAAATCATCGATCGGCAGTTGCAGGAAGGGCTTTTGATGAATAGTGATTTGAGTTTGAAGGAAATCAGTAAGGCCAAAAAAGTGCTGAAAAGCAAGCTGAAAAACATTTATCATTTGCGGGTGGCCTATCCGGAAATGAAATAAAGTTTTTTTGTAAATTTGCACTTGCCAAACGGAGAGGTGCCGGAGTGGTAACGGAGCGGATTGCTAATCCGTGCACGCGAAAGCGTGTCCAGGGTTCGAATCCCTGTCTCTCCGCTTTTTTTATTTGTGCCCGTTTTGATAGCGGGGTATAGCGCAGCCCGGTTAGCGCGCCTGGTTTGGGACCAGGAAGTCGCAGGTTCGAATCCTGCTACCCCGACCTGCATTGGCCGCGTAGCTCAGCCGGATAGAGCAGCTGCCTTCTAAGCAGCCGGTCGCAGGTTCGAATCCTGCCGCGGTCGCTTGGTTCCCGGGAGGTGCTTTCATCTCCCGTTTTATTATCCCGCATAAATTTAGCTCATATTGCCTTGGGAAGAAAATGATGATATTAAATCAGGAGGTAATATATGCAATAATAATAATTGTTAGCGGTAAAGCCACTACCGAAGTCAGACAGCCCAGCAAGGCATTAATGGCCTCTTTTTTACTTTTTGTGGAATTATAGACTATCAACACACTCAATATCCCACCGGCAACAAGGGCACCGAAATACACCCAGAGTACATCAAGTCCCAAGGATTCGGGGGTTATTTGAAAAAACTGGTCAATGAATATAATCCCAACCGCTACCGGAAAAGGCAATACACATCCCCAAATAAAACTCGCGATACCCCATAATTTTTTGTTTTTATCATTGGTATTCAATGGAATCTCATATTGCATTCGTGTCAAAAGGATATTTTTTTGTAAATCTCGGGCATCCCAATGGTTGGTATCAATGATTTTTTCCAGCCGGTTAATGCTTACAAAAGTCAAATCAAGCTTATGGCTGTCGTAGTGGAATAACCCGGATGATCCGGCAAAAAGGGTATTTGTAAACAACAATAATAACAAGACATTGAACAAGCGGAGTTTCATAGCTGTGGTTTTTTGGTGAAGAATAATTAAAGTTATACTTTTTTTTTAAAAATACAAATAACACAACTCAATATTTATAAAATGATTCTTCTATGTCAACCAATATTTCAATAGAAATTTTTCTAATATCTATAACGGGACATCTGCGACATAATACAAGCGTGGCTTTCTATTATGCTACTGAAAGTTACGGTTTCCCGAGTTGCAAAAAAAGCAAAAGTTTCCAAAGCCATCGTAGTCAGACAACGACGCTGACGGAGCTTATCCTGTACATTGCGTAGCAATGCCGGGAACAATGTTCGGGGAGACCGGCCTAGTTAATTTTAAATTATGAATTTTGAATTATGAATTATGAATTGATTTTTAGGTAGTTAGGTGGAATCGGGAGTAATAAAGGCCGGGCTCACCGGCGAGCGAAGGGAACCAAGGCGCGGGAATAGTTTCGGCCCTTGGAAGCCGAAGGATCCCGAAGCAACGGAGGCAAAACAAGCGCCGTGAGTTGGTTTTGGACAGGAAAGCGCGCAGGTTTGCCGGAACTTGTCCCGCACATTGCGCAGCAATGTCGGGAGTGCGGAACAAGACAAGGTGCGGCCATAGCGCCGGCATTCGGAAGCCGCAGGCTTGTGGAGCCCCGGAGCGCCCGTAGGGCGCGGAGGGACATACAAAAAATCATCTTATTCGTCCGGTAAAATATCGCAATACCAAAATCCCGTGTCCCAGGCCCGGTTTTGATTGTTGCCGGAACGGTCGAATTGTTTGGAATCTTCGTCTTTGCAAGGTTTGTAGCTGCGGAAGACCGTTTCGCCGCGTGTGAAGGGAATCGGGCTGTCAAAAAAAGGTGTATCATAAACAAAAGTGTGGAATTCGCCGTTTTCGCCACAGGGATCCACGTCGTCAGGCAGGTCGTTGAGGAATGATTCGTCGTAGTTTCGGCCTACAAACGAACGGTCGAGTTTGTTTGCATTGACGGTAACCACCACGGCTTTGATTCCGGAGCGGATAATGTCCAAACCCATTTGGTGCGTATCTTCGCCCCATACGGGAAAGCAGGTGGAAAAGCCCGCCGATTTCATTTGCCGGATGCGAAACTCTTTTAAGTCTTCAAGGAAAATATCGCCAAAGCAACCCCGGGTAAATCCTTCGGATTTAAGTTGTTGCAAATATTGCAGCATGGTGCGGTTGTAGGTTTCCATGTCCACATCGGCAGCCAAGGGAATTTCCAAGAGTGGAATACCCGCCCGGCGGCTTTGCATGCGTAGCAGTTCAATACGCAATCCGTGCATGGACACACGACCGTAATCACGGTTTACGGTGGTGAGTAGTAAATCGGGTTTTTGGCCGGATTGTATCAGACGCCATAAAGAAAAAGCGGCATCCTTGCCGCTACTCCAACTAAGGAATCTCTTAGCTGCGGGCATAACGTTTGTGTGTGCGATGGTACCACAATGCAATGAAAAGTATCAAAGCGCCTATCCATAAAATCCAAATATCGCTATCAACAGGCGTCCCCGGAGGCGGAGGCGGCCCTTGCGCCCATGCGAGGAACGAAAAAAACAAAACCGGGATACTAAGCCGTTTCTTCATTGTGGTATCCTTTGGGTGGACCCAGCAGGGCTTGAACCTGCGGCCCCCTGATTATGAGTCAGGTGCTCTAACCAACTGAGCTATGGGTCCGTTTGAAAAGCAAAAATACGAATTTTTTTATTAAAAAACAGAAATTCCACCCGTTTTTCAATTTAAATCACTCGAATTTTTGTAAACATCAAAAACCGAAGCGTTTGTTCCAATACTGCGGTTTGGTATCTTGCGTATTGCCAAACCAATATTCTTGGGTTACGATGCGGCCGTCGGGTGTTTTGAGCCGGCGCTCGTAAATCCAAATGGTGGGATTGAATATCAAATCGGTAACGCCCACCGTATAGGTAACCGGGTCGTCTTCATTTTTGCGACGTTCTTCGACCACCAAAACTTCAAAGCCGTTGAATTCCAATAATTCTTTGAGAAATTGCATACGCTGGGCCGAAGCGCCTTTTTCCACAATGGTGCCGCGTTTGTCGCCAATGTCGCCGAATTGATGTTTGCCGGGTAGTTTCATGTGCAATAACTTTTTGGATTATTGGAATATATGGCTTAGCTGAGCAATGTATTCATACAATGGTGAATAGAGGCCGATGACAATAAGCCCTACGGCCAAAATCACAAAACCCAGTTTGGAGTAAATATCCGATTTGAAATATGGTATGGGATTTTCGCTTCGCCGTAAAAAGGCCGCACGTACCGGAAGCAAATAATAGTAGAGCGAAATGGTAACATTGACCACGGCAATGAATACCAGCCAGTAGTAACCCTTATTTGCCGCCGTGGCATAGAGGAAAAATTTACCGAAAAAGCCCGCCACGGGCGGAATACCGGCCAAGGAGAACAATGCCAGCATCAAAAGCAAGCTCAACCGCGGATTGGTGCGATAAAGTCCGGTATAATCGTCGATATTTTCCTTGCCGCTGTGCATGGCAATCACATGCACCACACCAAAGGCCGCCACATTGGAAAAAATATAAATCAACAGGAAATAAATCACCGTTTTAACGGCCATTTCGTTCCCACCGATAACACCCAACAGGATAAAACCGGCCTGGGCCACCGACGAAAAGGCCAAAAAGCGCTTCATATTTTGCTGACGCAAGGCGAAAAAGTTACCCGTAAACATGGTCAATACGGCCAAGATCCAAAGCATCAATGTCCATGTGCCTTCGTAACGGCGCAGCGGAACAAACAACAAAGTCATCAGGATAAACACTGCCGCACCTTTGGAAATAACCGACAGGTAGTTGGACACCACCGTGGGTGCACCTTCGTAAACATCGGCCGTCCAAAAGTGGAAGGGAACCAACGAAATTTTGAAGGCCACGCCCGATACCATCATCATAAACCCTACCAATTCCAATAAAGGAATATGCTGCACATGCAATATTTCGTCAAAATAAATACTTCCGCTGGTGGCGTAAATCAACGAAATACCGAAAAGCATAATGGCCGACGACATGGCGGCAAGCAATACATATTTCACCGCCGCTTCGGCCGAACGTTTGCGATAAAACTCAAAAGCCGCCAAGGCCGCTACGGGCAGGGCCGAAAGTTCCAATCCCAAATAGAACATCAGGAAATCACCCGACGAAATCAGAAAATCCAAACCCAACAGCGACGACCACAGCAACACATAAAATTCCGAAGCAAATCCTTGCGGAATGAGTTCCCTGCGCACCCACTCCACCGCTTGCAACATGATGAGCATCACGCCCACATTCATCACGGCTTTAAAAAAGCCAATCAAGGGTTTGCTCACAAAGCTTCCGCCGAACAATGTTCCTTCGGGCAAGGGAACAAAACTCCACAGCATAAACAGGAAGAACAAAACATTGGCCGTATGAACCACATAATTTTTTTTGGATTTGGGCGTAAACAAATCCACCAGAATCAGGGCCAAAATAGCCACAACCAGCAGAATTTCGTTACGCATCAAGGCAAACAGATTTTCCCAATTCATAGTCGGTCGTTTTTACATAAAGGGTTTAAGGAAGTTTTCCACGCTGGGAATAATAAATTTGAGCCACCACCACGGCATGGTTCCGATGGCGGCAATAAAGAATATCAGGATATACACGGCGGTTTTTTCATACCAATAGGCCTTGGGCAATCCTTTGTGTTCTTCCTTGGGCGGGCCCATGAGCATCATGCCCACCACGCGCAGGATATACACGGCCGTTACCACAATGGACGAAACGGCCAAAACGGTCATGATTTGTTTGTATAAACTATTGTTCAAAAATCCGCCCATAAAAATATTCATCTCTGCCACAAAACCGCTGAATC
>JALVVJ010000167.1:745-1552 GCA_027023475.1 Flavobacteriales bacterium | reverse complement strand
AAATCATCGCGCGTTTTGTTGACCACCGACGAGGTATATTGCTGGGTGAATTTTTCGGTGGACACGTAGAGCACGTTTTTGTCGGGATGCAAACGCTTGACTTCTATTCCGATGGCATTGGCCAAATGGGTTTTCCCCAAGCCTACGCCACCGTAGATAAACAATGGGTTAAACGATGTGTTACCCCAATGTTTTGTGATGGCTTTGCCGGCATTGACGGCCAAGCGATTGTTGGGCCCTTCCACAAAATTTTCGAGCGTATAATTGGGGTTGAGTTGCGAGTCGATGCGCATTTTTTGAACGCCGGGAATCACGAAAGGATTTTTGAATTCTTTGCTTTGGGGTTTTGTGTAATTGTTGGTGTCCACTTTGGGCTTCATGGTTCCCGGATATTCCAAATGGGCATTTTGCGAAGCGGGATTATTGGACATGCGAACCAAATATTTGAGTTGGGCATGTTTGCCCAATTGCTTGACCAAAGCCGTTCGAAGCAGGTCGATATAATGCGTTTCGATCCATTCGTAGTATAAATTGGTGGGCACTTCGATGGTGAGCACATTCCCGTTGAGCGAAACGGGCTTAATGGGGCGGAACCATGCGGAAAAAATTTCTTCCGACACGTTCTCGCGGATAAATTGCAGACATTCGTTCCAAACCTTTTTTGCGCTCATACCGCCTAACTTCCTGATTTAATGTTTGCTTAATTAAGTTTTAAAATGACGGACCGCAGGCCCGCTTTTCAAAAAACAAAAATTGGAAAAAATTTCCGACAAAAAAAATTTTTTTTCCGCAGGTTTTTAAAAAAGA
>JALVVJ010000167.1:0-735 GCA_027023475.1 Flavobacteriales bacterium | reverse complement strand
TTCAGCGCCTCGAAAACATTTTTTTTATGTCCTCGTCCCCCTTTTTCATCCGTATTCGCACGCGTTACAACGAAACCGACCAAATGGGTTACATCCATCACGGTGTTTATCCCGCCTATTTGGAAATGGCCCGCATCGAATGGCTTAAACAATTCGGAATATCATATAAACAAATGGAAATCAACGGGATACTGCTTCCTGTTTACAAAATGAACATCAAATATTTCAAACCGCTCACCTTTGACGAATCCATCCGCGTATTTGTAAAACCCAAGGTGCAGCGGGGAGCCCGGCTAAGTTTTGCCTACGAAATTTATAACGAAGAAAACATTAAAACCACCGAAGCGGTTGTGGAATTGGTTTTTACCAACCGCCGTGGCAAACCCATTAAGCCTCCCCGTGAAATCCTGGAAAAATTGACTATTTAGAACCGGAATAAATTGTGAAAATTTTTTGCATTTATTCCAACAGAAATTGTTAAAAAAATTACAGTTCTTTGGGTTCGACATAAAGCAATTCCTGCCATGATGCCCAAGGCAAATCATTCCACTTTTCGGCATAAAATCCCACTCCGAAAGTTCCCGATGTGGGTAAGTTCATGATTTTTTTGTCCTTAAAGCGGTTTACCCAATCGGTCAGGTCGGGATTATGGCCTACAATAAAAACCCGTTGTATTTTATCGTCAAGTCCGTATAGCAAATCGAAGATATTTTCTTCGTCGCCGGTATAAAGTAT
>JALVVJ010000166.1 GCA_027023475.1 Flavobacteriales bacterium | reverse complement strand
AAGTGCAGCAGGTCGAACCTGTGCACCCATTCCAAGACGGTGGCATACATGCCAAGGAGTATGAGAATATAACTCCCCGAAATGCCCGGCAGTATCATGGCCATGCTGGCCAACATACCCGATATAAAAGTCATCAACAGCGTAACATTTCCACCCGCTTGTGCCGGATGCAACCAGGCAATAAGCAATCCGGCCAGCAATCCGCCTGCCACAAAAAACCAACGCCCTTTGTGGGGGCCGGCCATGCGAAGCACCATCAGGGAACTGGCGGCAATGAGACCGAAAAAGAAACTCCACACATGCACCGGATAATGGCTAAAAAGCCAACGTATTAACGAGCTGAACAACAGCACACTGGTAAGAATGCCGGCAAAAAGCGAAAACAAAAAATTTCCGTTTATCGCTTTCCAAAATTTTTTCCACTGCCCCCGGAAAAAAAAGCGCAAATGCTCCGGTTCGAACAGGGCGCTAAGTGAAAAGATAAACTCTTCATAGATTCCGGTGATCAGCGCAATGGTTCCTCCCGAAACTCCTGGAATTAGGTCGGCCATGCCCATAAAAATGCCACGGAAAAACACGGGCCATCGAAACCATTTTGTTGTTAGGTTTTTTATCATTGCGCCGGATTAATGCGGTTGATCACCTCCGGGTCGTTGCCATACCTTTGACGAACTTGTTCGAGTATTTCGTTGGCCTCATGAATGAGATTACTTTGACGATACAAATCATGTAAAATAAGGAGTAGTTCCTTACTCCTGCCTCCCAGACGGTAGGCCTCCTTGTAGGCATGAAGGGCAGCCGGGATACGTTCTTTTTTCAGGTAAAGGTAACCCAAGCTTTCCAAAAGTTTGGCGTTGGGAATTTTTTCCACCGCTTCGATGTTCACTAGCAGGGCCTTGTCGTAGTCGCCATGTTGCAAAGCCAGTTGCACCATGGCAAACCATGCCGGCAGGTAGGCCGGATCCTCGTAAACCGCCAACCTGTAAAATTCCTGAGCCCGTTGGTCGTTACCAGTTTTTTCATAACAAACACCCAAACGCATAAATATTCCAGCCGAAGGCGACTGAATATGTAAAACACGTAAATAGTGATAGATAGCAGCAGGATACATGCCCCGCGTTTCCATCAATTCGCCCAATAGCAAATGTGCCGTGGGATGATGAGGATTTCGATCCAAAAGTTTTTCCAATATAGCAGTGGCTTCGGCTTGCCGGTTATTGGATTTAAGAAATTCTGCATAGGCCAAAAACAATTCCGTATCGTCGGGAAAATATTTTACCAATCGATTAAAAATACGTTTGGCTAGTGCAGGTGAAAGTCCTTGATCCAATATGCGTAAAAAATAATAGCGGTTAATTTCGGGTGTCTTTAAACTGTGTTTATAAACCTTGCGAGTTAGATGTGGATTTGATAGGCCCAATTGTTCTAAGCTTTCATACACCATAAAAGATTGGCTTGGATGGAGTGGGGCAAAATCCCGGAGCGATCGAGTCAAAACTTGTAGAGCCTTATTATTTTCGCCTTGGGTTGCCAACAGAAAAAAATCCAAAAATTGGGTTTCAAAA
>JALVVJ010000165.1 GCA_027023475.1 Flavobacteriales bacterium | reverse complement strand
TCATCGTCGGGCGCCAGGGCCAAATGTTTTACCGTGGGATAACGTTCAACGAATTTTTCGTAGTAGGGCAAGCCCTGCTCCACCCGGGTTTGTTGCAGGATAATTTCCGAAAGCCAAATGCGGTAAGGGTCGCGCGTACGCCGCCAAGGTAAATCGCGGGCCGCCGCACGAAACCATTCCGCCAAAGCCGTGGCAAAAGGCGAAGTATTTTTCTCTGCATGTAATTTTCCCATAAAATCCAACATTACTTTCCGGCAAATCATGAAAACAAGCGATTCAATCAAGTTGTCCCGTTAATTTTTCGAAAACTTCTTTGGCCGGTTGTTCCTCATACAGTATATTATATATGGCTTCGATGATAGGGATTCGTGCCTGGCCGCGCCGGCGATTGATCAAAAAGGCGCTTTTGGTGGAATAATAACCTTCGGCCACCATGGTCATTTCCATCATGGCGGATTTCACGGTATAACCCTTACCTATCATGTTGCCGAACATACGGTTGCGACTAAATACCGAATAGGCCGTTACCAGCAAATCGCCCAAATAGGCCGAGCGCATGATATTGTGTTTTTTGGTGTCCACATTTTTGCGGATAAACCTGCGCATTTCGCGTATGGCATTGCTCACCAACACGGCTTGGAAGTTATCGCCATAGCCCAATCCGTGGGCTACACCCGCGGCAATGGCGTAGATGTTTTTAAGCACGGCCGCCCATTCGATGCCGTAAACGTCTTTGCTCAAAGTGGTGCGAATGTAGGGTGTTTGCAAACTCCGGGCCATCTGTTCGGCCCGGGTTTTTCGTCCCGCGCCTACCGTTAGATACGAAAGCCGTTCCATGGCCACTTCTTCGGCATGGCAAGGGCCGGCAATCACACCCGTATTTTTTTGCGGCACGCCGTAGTGTGCGGTCAAATGTTCGCCCAATATCAACAAACTTTCGGGAATAATACCCTTGACAGCCGAGAAAATGATTTTATCGCTCAGCGGAATGTTTATTTTCTTCAATTCCTTTTCCACAAACGCCGAAGGAATGGCTACCACAATATATTCGGCCGCTTCGACAATATCGTTAATGTCGGTGCTCAACCGTAATTTATCCGGATTGAATTCAATCGAAGGAACATATTTGGGATTATGACCGTGCCGGCGGATATGTTCGGCCGTGTATTCCGAACGCACATACCAATGCACCCGTGGCAGGTTTTCGGCCAACATTTTGACCAGAGCCGTGGCCCAACTGCCGCTGCCCAATACGGCGATTTCGGGAAATTCGTTCATCGGTTAGTTTTTTCAAAGTTACAAAAAACCCTCCGCTTGAAGTATCTTTGTCCAAAGTTCCGCTCCTATGATTTTCCACGATGCCACCGGTCAATCATTTGATAATCAAAAAGTTTACAGGCGTTTGGTTTCGCTATTCCCTTCCCAAACCAACCTGCTCCATTCGTTGGGATTGGACGAACAGGTCTTGGGAATCACCCGGTTTTGTAAATATCCGTCCGGATGGAAAAAACAAAAAACCGTGGTGGGCGGCACCAAAGACCCTAAAATCGAACGTATCTTGGCACTCAATCCGGATTTG
>JALVVJ010000164.1 GCA_027023475.1 Flavobacteriales bacterium | reverse complement strand
TCCAGCCAATTGGCGGCGCGTCAACGGGCCCAGCAAAACAAAAAACTGGAAGAAAAACGCAAGGAACTGGAAGAATTTATCCGGCGTTTTTCGGCCAACGTGGCCAAATCCAAGCAAGCCACCGCCCGCAAGAAAATGTTGGAAAAACTGCGCGTGGAAGATATCCGTCCGTCCAGCCGGCGCTATCCGGGCATCATCTTTGAACAGGAACGCGAAGCCGGTGACCAAATTTTCGAATGCGAAAACCTGTCCAAATCCCAGGAAGGCGACCTGCTTTTTGGCCGGGCCGAATTTGTGCTGCAAAAAGGCGACAAGGTGTTGCTCTTGTCCAAAGACAGCCGGGCCACCACGGCCTTCTACGAAATTATCAACGACCGGCTGGAACCCGACACGGGCACTTACCGCTGGGGCGTAACCACCATTCGCGCCTATTTGCCCTATGACAACACACCTTATTTCCAAGACGATATGAGCTTGGTGGACTGGCTTCGCCAGTGGGCCAAAACGCAGGAAGACCGCGAAGAAGTGAACCTGCGCGGATTCCTGGGCAAAATGCTTTTTAGCGGCGACGAAGCGCTCAAATCGGTCAAAGTGCTTTCGGGTGGCGAACGCATCCGGGCCATGCTCTCGCGCATGATGCTCCAACGCGGCAATGTGCTCATGCTCGACGAACCCACCAACCACCTGGATTTGGAAAGCATTCAGGCCTTGAACAACGCCCTGAAACGCTTCAAAGGCACGGTGATTTTTACCACCCGCGACCATGAATTCGCCCAAACCGTAGCCAACCGCATCATCGAAATCACGCCCGGCGGCACCATCGACCGCTTGATGACTTTCGACGAATATATGTCCGACCCCAAAATCAAAGCCCTGCGCGAAAAAATGTATGCCCGATGATCACGCGCGAAAAACTCCTGGGGCTCCGGCCCGAAATGTTCCGCTCGGCCTTTGAACTGACGGTGCGCTACCGGGATTTGGACACCTTTGCCCATGTAAACAATGCCGTTTACCTGTCCTACATCGAAACCGGACGTTCGCATTATATCCGCACCCTGCTGGGGGACGAAATCAATTGGAAAGACCGGGGATTTATCCTGGGCACCAATCATGTGGTCTATGTGCATCCGCTGTTTTTGTTCGACAAAGTCATTGTGCGCAGCGGCGTGGCACGCATCGGTGAGCGGAGCGTTACCTTTGTGAGTTTGGTGGAAAACGGCGACGGAAAACCTACGGCCTACGGCTATGCCGTGTTGGTGGCCTACGACTTTGAAAACAACCGCAGCATTCCCGTGCCGGAAGTTTGGCGCCGGCGGTTCGAAAAAACGGACCGGTTTTTGCTTGACTATTTTGCACAAAAATCTTGAATATGAAAAAAATTTTCCTGACCCTATTGTTAGGACTTTTGGGATGGGTAAATATTCTTGCCCAAGACACCCTTTCGTTTAAGCCCGAAGGTTTCCGTCCGCCTTGGCTGCTCCTGCGTATGCTCTATGGCGGCAAAGCCCTGTATTTGCAAGCCGCCGATAGTATTCCGCAAGACGGGTATGTGCATTTTATCCTGGAAAACCAACCCACGGGCGAATATGC
>JALVVJ010000163.1 GCA_027023475.1 Flavobacteriales bacterium | reverse complement strand
CGGTCGAGGTGGGAAGTAAAGCCCACACACGAATTGTTGATTTCGCCCAGCACGTATTTGTCCTTACCGTTTTCGTCCCAGTCGAGCATAAAGTCGGCCGTCCAAATCAGCGGTGCATCGTAGCCACCCAGGCGTTCCATCACTTCGGGCAGTTTGCCCAGGAACCAATCCACCAGTTCTTTCCAATCTTCGGGATCGTCGTAGGTGTATTTGGCGCCCGAAAACAAGGTGGCCGAAAAGGCGTCTTCGGTGTCGGCGGGTTTTTTGTGCACCACGAAAATGGGTGTTTCGCCCACCATCAGAATGCGGATTTCGCCTTCCTTGATGCGTGGCATAAAACGCATATCCACCAGCATACCGTTGTCGCCCACAATGTATTGCTCGGCAAAGTCCATAAATTCGCCCAAGGTACGGAATTCCACGTGGTTGTCCACGGCTTCGGTAAGTTTGAGCTTGGTGTCCAAAGGCAAGGTATCGCCGGGTTTGTAGGGCCGCTCATCTATCACTTGCACGCGCCAAATGCCTTGACCTGTGGAGCCGCGGTTTTGTTTAAGCACACGTTCGCCGTAGGAAATACTCTTGGGAAAGGTTTTTTTGAATTCTTCCACGGTGTAGTAGGCGTAAGTGTCTTCGGGCACAAGTCCGGTACCCACCAGTTTGACCAGTGCATCTTTGGCGCCCAGGTTTTGCATCACGTCGGGATGCGAAAATCCTTCGAGACCGGCATCGGACAGCCGGCGGAGCGTATCGAAAAAGATTTTTTCGCCCGAAGGAATGGTGCCGGGATTCACGCGGGTGATGTAGGCATCGTAGCGGTCTTTGGCGTAGTCGAAAATGGCATCGGCCCATTCGTCGCGGAATTTAAAAATATCCACATCCCAGCCACGGATTTTCAAGGCGTTGGCAATGGGAATGGTGTCTTTGCGGTGGCCGTCGAACCATTTGTCGTTGCCACCTTCGGCTTCGAAAATTAGCACACGGTGTTTCATAGGGTTTATTTTGATTTGTTTCGGATTTCACGGATAAAAAGCACCAGAAAAAAGAGTCCTGCACTCAACAGCCAAGGGCCGGTTTTGGCGCCGTCGCGCCAAGTCAAATAAAGCGTAACCACCAAGCTGACGGCAAAGAGCATTACGGCCAACCGGTAAAGCAAACGCAGGTTTTTCATAGGTTTATATCGTTCGCTTGCAAGATAGTATTTTTTTTATGGTTTAGGGCGCCCCGCCGCTCGCGTTCGTGGCGGCTGCGCCGCACCGGCAGGCGTTTCGGGACGACGGAGCGCCCTCCCGCCTGCCGGCACTCACGCGGCGCCGGCCGGGCTGTCCGCTCAAATGCGGCTCGGGTGCGTCGGTTTTTGCATGGCCGGCGCTGCGGTCTCTTCCTCCGGGAGCCCCCAGCGCCGGCGCAAAAAACACTTTCGCCCCTTCGCCGCATAACCGCTCCCATCCCTGGCGCTTTGGACGGCGCCGCCCTGCCGGCTTGCGGAGCATAATTAATCATTCACCCTACATCCTGCATACCTGTGGTAAAAATCCCGCTTCGCGGAATAATTAGTATTTTTGCTTGTTGTATGTATTCGATACCTTATGGCCAAGAAAAAAAACGCTAAAAAATCCAAAGCCAAATCACAGGCAAACACCGGGCATTGGCGGAGTATTGGTGCGGGATTGTTGATGTTCGCGGGCTTTTTGATGTTGTTGGCCCAACTGTCATTCTTGCTGCATTGGCAAGCCGACCAGTCGGCACTGGACTTAGCGCGCGATAGCGAACCGGCGCACAATTGGTTAGGCAAACTGGGCAACCTGTGGGCCTACCGTGTCGTATATTTGGGCTTCGGATGGGCCGGGTTCCTGATACCTTGGCTTGTGATGCTCACGGGTTGGTATTGGTTTCACAAAAAAAACGGACTTACTTTATTGCGTCATTTATTTCACAATACCGTGCACTTGATATTGCTGGCATCCGGCTTGGGTTTATTTTTTCCTGATAACGGTTTAGCCGGCGGGCTTACGGGAATGCAATGGGCCGAATGGTTGAAATTCTACACCGGTGGTGTGGGCGCCTATATCGTTTGGGCACTGTTGATGCTTCTTTGGTTGGTATATCTTTTCCGATGGGAACCGGAGCAAATCAAAAATTTTGCTTCCAACGCAGGAAATATTCCTGTCAAAAAACCGCGCTTTTCTTTCAAAAATCCTTTTGGTCCCCAAAAAACCGAAACCCAACCCGGCGAACCGGCTTCCCAAGCGCCCGAATCCGAAGATGAAAGCACGGTGTTAGTGTTGGACGATACGCCGGAACCCGAAATGCAGCAGTCCGAAACAAAACAACCCGAAACCGCAGCGGAACCCGAGCCCATTCCCGACATTCAAATCGGCGACGACGACACCGTGCAAAGCACGCCCGAAACATTGGTGCAGGAACAAGGCGAATACGACCCCACGCTGGATTTGAGCCATTACCATTTTCCAACGCTGGATTTGCTGAAAGATTACGAAAACACCGAAATCGTCGTCAACAAAAACGAAGTTTTCCAGAACAGGGACATCATTGTGGACACCTTGCAAGACTTTAACGTGAAGGTGAGCGTCAAAAGCGTTACCATCGGCCCCACGGTAACGCTCTACGAAGTGGTGCCCGCCCGCGGCGTGCCCATCAACAAAATCAAAGCCCGCGAAGACGATTTGGCCTTGGCCTTACATGCCAGCGGTATCCGTATCATCGCTCCCATGCCGGGCCGCGGAACGGTGGGTATCGAAGTACCCAACACCAATCCGCTCATCGTACCCATGAAAGACGTCCTGCGCTCACGGGCCTATGTGGAAAGCAATATGGAACTGCCGGTCGCTTTGGGCAAGGCCATCGACAACTCCACCCACGTGTTCGACCTGACCAAAGCCCCGCACCTGCTCATGGCCGGTGCCACAGGACAAGGAAAATCGGTGGGTTTGAACGTGATTATCAACTCCATTCTGTTTCGTAAACATCCTTCGGAAGTCAAATTCGTACTCATCGACCCCAAACGGGTGGAACTGTCGCTCTACAACAAAATCGAAAAGCATTTCCTGGCCAAACTGCCGGACTTGGACAATGCCATCATTAGCGACGTAACCCAAGCCAAAGACGTGCTGAACTCCTTGCTCAAAGAAATGTATGAACGTTACGAACTCCTGCAAAAAGCCAAGGTGCGTAACTTCAAAGAATACAATGCCAAATTCAAGCACCGCCAACTGAATCCCGAAAACGGGCACCGGTTTTTACCTTACATAATTCTGGTGGTGGACGAATTCGCCGACCTGATTATGGCCACGGGCAAGGAAGTGGAAGTGCCCATTACCAAATTGGCACAGATGGCACGGGCCGTGGGCATCCACCTGATTATTGCCACCCAGCGGCCATCGGTGAATGTGATCACGGGAACCATCAAGGCCAACTTTCCCATGCGTATTGCCTTCCGCGTTACGGCCAAGGTGGACTCACGCACCATTTTGGACACCGGCGGTGCTGAAAAACTCATCGGTCGCGGCGATATGCTCGTTACGGCCGGCAACGACCTGGTTCGACTCCAATGTGCTTTTATCGACACCGACGAAGTGGAAAAAGTGGCCGAATTTATCGGTAATCAACCCGGATATGCCTCGGCCTACGAACTTCCGCTACCCGACCGCGAAGACGGTGGCGGCGAAGGATTGGCTCCGGGCGAACGGGACGAATTATTCCGCGAAGCGGCCGAAATTGTGGTCGGTACGGGCCAGGGCTCCACGTCTATGCTACAACGTAAACTGCAAATCGGCTACAACCGGGCCGGACGTATTATGGACCAACTGGAAAAAGCCGGCATCGTAGGCCCCGCCCGCGGAAGCAAACCGCGTGAAGTATATTTCCAATCCATCATGGATTTGGAACGGTTTTTGGAACCTGACGATAATGATTAACTTTGGAACACTATTTGCACACAAACTTACCTAAATTGAAATTGTAATGAAAAAAATAGTAGCTTTATTAGGATTTATGTTGCTTGCCGGCTTTGCCCGCATCGATACGCAAAACGACCCCAAGGCCGAACAATTGCTCGACAAGGTGGCCCGAAAATTTGCCTCCTACCGCTCGGTGGCCGTTGAGTTTACCTACGAACTGTATAATGCCGAAGCCCAAGTGCGCCAAGAAACCAACGGGCGTGTTACCATTGCCGGCAATAAATACCGTGCCGAATATATGGGCATTACTGACATTTTCGACGGTCAAAAACGCTATGTGGTTGTGCCCGAAACCCAAGAAGTGAATGTTTCCACCCCCAAGGCCGGCGGCGAAGCCGAACTCACACCCGCCACTTTGTTCAGTTTTTTCAAAAAGGGCTACCGGATGAAGTGGGATATTAAACAACCCGTGCAAGGGCGTTGGATTCAATATGTCAAACTTATTCCCGTAAAGGAAGACGATAATATCAAATACGTCCTCCTGGGCATCGACACCAAAACCGACAATATTTACAAAGCCATTATCCGCCAAAACGACGGAACGGTAATCACCATTTTGATTCGTAAATTCGATGTTAATGTGCCCGTTTCGGACAACATGTTCCGTTTCGACCATTCCAAATATCAGGATTATTACATAAACGATTTGGACTAACACATGCCCGCCCCGCGCCCCTCTACGCTCCAAAAATATGTGTTGAAGGAATTCCTGCGGCGCTTTTTGCCCGCCTTGGTGGTGCTTTTCTTTATTTTTGTGCTGCAAACCTTTTGGGTGTATTTCGACGAACTGGCAGGCAAAGGGCTTTCGATGGGCACCATTTTTAAGTTTTTCTACTACTTTTCGCCCAATATTTTGCTCTACGCCCTCCCCTTGGCCATCCTGATTGCCGGCCTGATGACCTATGGAAATTTGGGTGAAAACAGCGAACTGGCCGCCGTCAAGGCCGCCGGTATTTCGGTATGGCGCTCCATGGGTTGGCTTCTTATTTTCAATGTGTTTTTGGCTGCATTGGTTTTGCTTATCGCCAACACGATTCAGCCCGTTGGAAATCAGAAATTTACCGAACTACGCACCGCCATTTTGCACAAAATGCCCTCGGCCGTGATTCGCCAAGGTATGTTTTCCGAAATAGGTGATTTCAACATCAAGGTAGCCCGAAAATACGGCCCCGACAAACGCCAACTGGAAGATGTGATTATTCATCAAGAAGTAAACGGCATTCCCGAAAAAATCATCACGGCCCGCCACGGCGAATTTATCAACGACAATGCGCGCCAAATTTTGCAGTTGCGGCTCACCAACGGACAATATTTCGAAGACCTGACCCGCCAACAACGCACGTCCAAAGACCGCAAACAATTGCCTGCCGTGGATTCGCGCTTCAAAACTTATGTAATAAACATTGACCTGTCCAAAATGAATTCGCTCAACGAGCGTAAATCGCGCATGCGCATATACCACATGCTCAATTCGGCCGAATTAATCCGGGCCATAGATTCTTTGCAGCAAAAAAAAGAACGTTCCCACCGCAATTTTCTGAACGAACTGCACCAACGACATACTTTGGCGGCCCAAGGGACAAAAGCCGGCCAAGGTTTCCGCCAAATAATTACCGACACTTCCGTTTTCACGCCTTCTGCGCTCAACAGTATCTTGTCCAGGGCTCATAGCAAATCGCAGGTTAATTTAAATTTTATCAAACGGAAAATCAAGCGTTTTCACGAACAACAAGTGTTTTTGAACAAATACATCCATGCCCTGCACGAAAAATGGTCGCTACCTTTATATGTGTTCCTGCTTTTTCTGGTGGGCATTCCGCTGGGCGCCATTATCCGCAAAGGCGGGTTCGGACTTCCGTTTGTGTTCGGCCTGTTGATTTATACGACCTTCTATATGCTGGCCATGATTGGTAAAAGCTTGGGCGAAGATGGTATTATTCCGCCTTGGGCGGGCGCTTGGCTGCCCGTGGTGGCCATTTTACCCTTGGTGGTTTATTTGTTGATTTTGGTCAACAGGCAAAGCGAATTTGTTTTGGGCCGTTGGATTCGCAAATGGGTAAGCCGCTTGGGTTCGGCCCTTCGCAAGCAAACCCAAAGCCCCGATGCCGTTGTTTGGCCCGGCGCTCCGAAGGATGCCACATTTGACTGGGCCGTTTCGCAATATCCTTTGCAAAAGGGGATTTTGTTCTACAAGAAACACGAACCGGACTTCGATAAATTTTTCCGTTTCCTTGAAGATTTATTGAAGCAAACGGGCGCCGACGAAATTACCGGCTATTGGAAACCCGACGATGATTTCAAACGCCGGCATCGCATACTGGGTGATGTGTTGATGATTAATATCACCCCGGACCAGCATTTGATTTCCACCAATTTGGACATCAATTACCGCTACACCGGCCAAGGGTTCGAACCCGTTTTGGGACGCGAAACCGGTTTTGTGCCTTATACGCGCTTGCTTTAACCGGTTTTTCTGCCAAAACACGCCATTTTGTTCGTTTTGAAGCATTTGCACGTTTTTTGCAATGTATTATACGGTTAGGAAATCTGTCAAAATGGCGTGGATATGGACCCGGAACTCCAAAAAATATTACTCCGCACGGCCCGTTTGGCCATTGAAGAAGAATTTGCCGGCCGGTCGTTGATCGACCGGGACGGGCTTTTGCGTCGTTATCCTGCCTTGGCCGAAAAACGGGCAACTTTCGTAACGCTCAACAAACAGCGTTCGGCAGGCGGTTATACACTACGCGGATGCATAGGTTCCATCCTGCCTGTTCGTCCGCTCTTGGACGACGTGATCACCAATGCCAAAAATGCCGCCTTTCGCGATCCGCGTTTTCCGCCTTTGCAACCGGACGAATTACACCAAGTCCGCATCGAAATATCCATCCTGACCGTTCCGCAAGCATTAGATTACACCGATACGAACGATTTGCGACAAAAAATCCGCCCGGGAATCGACGGCGTCATATTGCGCTTGGGTGGTGCGCAGGCCACCTTCCTGCCCCAGGTGTGGGAACAATTGCCGGATTTCGACCTGTTCTTTGCCCATCTTTGCCAAAAAGCGGGCCTGACGGCGGATTGTTTGCGTGCACATCCCGAAATATTCGTTTATCAGGTGGAAAAATTCGAAGAAGATGAGTGAAAAGGTTTTGACCGGGAAACCCGTTTTGTCCAAGTTCTACGATAAATTGGACGGCGGACGTATTCGCTGCAAATTATGCAGCCACTACTGCCAATTGCGCGAAGGTCAAACCGGCGTGTGCGGCGTAAACAAAAACGAAGACGGCCGTTTGGTCAATTTGGTTTACGGAAAAATCGCCGCCATCCACATTGACCCCATCGAAAAAAAACCGCTCTATCATTTCCTTCCGGGCACCAAGGCCTTGTCCATAGGCACGGTGGGATGCAATATGCAATGTTCGTTCTGCCAAAACTGGCAAATTTCGCAAGTGCGAAAA
>JALVVJ010000162.1 GCA_027023475.1 Flavobacteriales bacterium | reverse complement strand
GCCCCATTGTGCTCAATGCCGAAAAAAATATGGTGCTTTCGCCCGATTATTTCCCCGAACTGAAAAAATTCAAGGGCCAAACCCTTATCACAACCGACGGGAACACCCTGCTGGGCGCCGACGACAAAGCCGGCGTGGCCGAGATTATGACGGCCATGGACTATTTGATTCATCATCCCGAAATCAAGCATGGCAAAATCCGCGTGGCCTTCAATCCCGATGAGGAAATCGGGCGTGGTGCGCATAAATTCGACGTGGAAAAATTCGGCGCCCGGTGGGCCTACACCATGGACGGCTCCGATGTGGGCGAACTGGAATACGAAAATTTTAATGCCGCCGGTGCCAAGGTGATCATCGAAGGCAAAAGTGTGCACCCGGGCTACGCCAAAGACAAAATGATCAACTCCATCCTGATTGCCAACGAGTTTATGTCGGCCTTTCCCAAAGACGAAGTGCCCGAACGCACCGAGGGCTACGAAGGTTTTTACCATATCCTGAGCATCAACGGCTCCACCGAACGCACCGAAATGTATTACATCATCCGCGATTTCGACCGGCAAAAATTCGAGGAGCGCAAAAAATTCTTTATGGATGTGGCCGATCGTATCAATGCCCGCTTCGACAAACCCGTGGTCAAGGTGGATATGAAAGACCAGTATTACAATATGCTGGAAAAAATCCGGCCCAACATGCACATTATCGAAATTGCCGAAGCGGCCATGAAAGATTTGGGTATCACACCCAAAATCAAGCCCATCCGCGGTGGAACCGATGGTGCCCAATTGTCGTTCAAAGGTTTGCCTTGTCCCAATATTTTTGCCGGCGGTTTGAATTTCCACGGGCCTTATGAATATGTTCCCCTGGAATCCATGCAAAAGGCCACGGAGCTCATTGTCAAAATCGCCGAAAAAACCGCCGAAAAATACGGCGCCTAAACCCATGGCCCAATGAGCACGCAACCCGATTTTCTCTATCGCCATATCGGGCCCGACGCCGACGAGCAACGCCAAATGTTGGATGCCCTGGGCCTGCCCGATTTGGAAACACTCATGGCGCAAACCATTCCCGACGATATTCGCCGAACTACGCCTTTGAATTTGCCTGAACCTTTGACCGAAGCCGCCTTGGAAGAGGATTTGAATGATTTGGCTTCGCGTAACCGGATTTGGCGTTCCTTCATTGGCTATGGCTTCTACGGCACCCATATGCCGGGAGTCATACGGCGAAATATTTTGGAAAATCCTTCGTGGTACACGTCCTACACGCCCTATCAGGCCGAGATTTCACAAGGCCGGCTCGAAGCATTGCTCAACTACCAAACTATGCTCACCGAACTCACGGGCATGGAATTGGCCAACGCTTCGCTATTGGACGACGCTACGGCTGCCGCCGAAGCCATGTTGATGCTGTTCAACCTGCGGTCGCGTCAGCAAAAAAAAGCCGGTGCCAATCGCTTTTTTGTGGACGAAGGACTTTTTCCTCACGTCTTGGAAGTGGTCAAAACCCGGGCGCGCTTCAAGGGTATTGAATTGATAACGTCCGATCCGTTGACCTTCCGGCCCGATGAATCCGTATTCGGTGCCTTGCTGGCTTATTCCCTGCGCACGGGCGAAATTCCCGATTTGGATGCCCGGTTGAAAGTATTCCGCGAAGCGGAAATCAAAACCGCCGTCCATACCGACCTGTTGATGCTTACACTATTGCGCCCGCCGGGACATTTCGAGGGTGTGGACATCGTAACGGGCGGAACCCAACGTTTCGGTTTGCCTTTGGGCTACGGCGGTCCGCATACGGGATTCTTGGCCACGCGTATGGACTACAAACGTCAGGTGCCCGGCCGCATCATCGGCGTAAGCGTGGATGCCCGTGGCAACCGCGCCTTGCGCATGGCCCTGCAAACGCGCGAACAACACATCAAACGCGAACACGCTACGTCCAACATTTGCACCGCTCAGGCCCTTACGGCCATCATGAACGGGATGTATGCCGTGTATCACGGGCGCGAAGGGCTGCAACGCATAGCCCGGAAGGTTCATTCCTTGACGGCCCGTTTGGCCGCCGCATTGGAAAAAGCCGGTATTGAACAACGAAATATACATTTCTTTGATACCCTTCGCCTGGAAATACCGCACGAAAAAATACGGCCGCTTGCCGAGGGCGAACAAATAAACCTGAACTATTTCGAAGGCCCGGGAACCGTTTTGATTTCCCTGGACGAACTGACCACCGAAGCCGAACTCGGCAATTTAATCGATATTATCGGCCGGGCCACCGGAAAAAATATTTCCTTGCCCGACAAGGCGGATAGCCGGCTGCGGGAGGAGGATTTACGCACCGACGAATTTATGCATCAGGAGGTTTTCCGCCGCTACCGTAGCGAAACCGAATTGATGCGTTACATCAAAAGTTTGGAACGCAAGGATTTGTCGCTCACCCACAGCATGATTCCTTTGGGTTCCTGCACCATGAAACTCAATGCCGCCGCCGAACTCTTTCCGCTTAGCGACAGTCGTTGGGCCAACCTGCATCCGTTTGTGCCTGCGGAGCAGGCCGCAGGATACAAGGAATTGTTCCGCAGGTTGGGAGACTATTTGCTTGAAATTACCGGCTTGGATGCCATCAGTTTTCAGCCCAATTCGGGGGCGGCGGGCGAATATACCGGATTGAGCATTGTTAAATCCTATTTCGAATCCCGTGGTCAGCATCAACGCGATGTGGCGCTTATTCCCGCTTCGGCACACGGAACCAATCCCGCATCGGCCGTGATGGCCGGCCTTCGTGTGGTGGTGGTGCGCACACTGGACAACGGCAATATCGATACCGTGGATTTGGCGGCCAAAGCCGAAAAATATGCGGATAAACTGGCCGTGTTTATGGTAACCTATCCTTCCACACACGGCGTTTTCGAGAAAGATATCGTTCGAATGACCGAAATCGTTCATCGCCATGGCGGATTGGTGTATATGGACGGTGCCAATATGAATGCCCAAATGGGCCTTACTTCACCTGCCGACATTGGTGCCGATGTTTGCCACTTGAACCTGCACAAAACCTTTGCTATGCCCCACGGCGGCGGAGGACCGGGAGTGGGTCCGGTGGCTGTAAAGGCGTTTTTGAAAGATTTTTTGCCCAACCATGCATTGGTGGAAACCGGCGGAGCCAAAGGGCATCAAGTGGCGGCGGCTCCCTATGGTTCGGCCATGCTGTTGCCCATTTCCTACGCCTACATACGGATGATGGGTGCCGAAGGCCTGCGGAAAAGCTCCGAGATGGCCATTCTCAATGCCAATTATTTGGAGCATTTGATTTCGCCCTATTTCCCTACGCTCTACAAAGGTGAAGCCGGCCGCGTGGCACACGAGTTTATTGCCGACCTGCGCCCGTTCAAACACAAGGTAAGTGTGATGGATGTGGCCAAGCGGTTGATGGATTATGGCTATCATGCACCCACGGTTTCGTTTCCCGTGGCCGGCACCTTGATGATTGAACCCACCGAGAGCGAAAGCAAGGCCGAATTGGACCGCTTTGCCGAAGCCATGGAAGCCATTTACCGCGAAATCGAAGCCGTGGAAGAGGGCAACGACGATGCACCTTTGTTCCACGCGCCGCACACAGCCGAGGAAGTTACCGCCGATGTGTGGTTCCACGGTTACACGCGCCAAAAAGCCGCCTATCCGTTGCCATGGATTGCTGCCAACAAATATTGGCCACCCGTAGCCCGCGTGGACGATGCCTACGGCGACCGCCATCTACACTGTACCTGCGATCCGCCCGAAAGCTATGCCTCCGAGGAATCATAAACCACCCAAGCGACTGCATTTCATTGCATTGGTTGCACCCGAGCCCGTGCAATCGGAACTAACGGAGTTTAAGCATCTGGCCCGTGAACGTTTCGGTTCGGGTCATGCGCTCAATGCGCCTGCTCACATCACGCTTATTCCACCTTTTTTCGCCACAGCCAAACAAATGGAGGATTTTATCCCTCAGCTGGCGGAATTTATCGCCGGTTATCCGCCTTGGGAATTGGAAATCAAGAATTTCAACCGTTTCGGCAAACGGGTGATTTATGCCGCTGTGGCTCTCCATCCCGCCTTGAACGACTTTCAAGCGGAACTTTTTTCGCTGTTTATGACTCACTTTCCGGCCTATCGCAAACCCAACCGCTTCCACCCGCACCTTACGGTTGCCCACCGTGACCTGATGCCCGAACAATTTCCTGCGGCTTGGCACTATTTTTCCGGCTTGTCCTATGAACGGAAAATTATCGTGGATAAACTGAGTGTATTGGTTCACCGCGAGCGGAAATGGCATATTAGGACACAATTACCTTTCAAAGCGGACTAGGGCAGCCGGAGTATCAAAGTCAAAACGGAATATTGCTTATCTTTGGACTAAAATCATCCAGGAATGACCACACTGCAACCCGGCGACCCCGCACCTGATTTTCAATCGGTTGACCAAGACGGCAAACCCGTTTCGTTGAAAGAATATCGCGGGCGGCGTTTGGTTTTGTATTTCTACCCCAAGGCCCTCACCGCCGGCTGCACCAAGGAAACGGTCAATCTGACCGAAAACTATGAATTGCTCCGGCAAAAAGGTTTTGATGTGCTGGGCGTAAGCCCCGACCCTGTGGAACGTCAAAAAAAATTTCACGAAAAATATCATGTCCCCTTCCGGTTGGTAGCCGATGCCAATAAAGAGATTTGTCGGCGCTACGGCGTTTGGGGTAAGAAAAAATTGTATGGTCGCGAGTATGAAGGTGTGCATCGCACCACCTTTATTATCGACCCCGAAGGCCGTATCGAACACATTATCCGCAAGGTCAAAACCGGCGATCATGCCCGGCAAATTCTCGACCTTTACGAAAAACAGAACCTATGAGCACGCCGCACTGGAAAAGCGTTTGGGAATGCGAAAGTCGCTCCGAAGCCGAAGTGCTGAAAACCTATTTGGAAAGCCACGGCATACGCGTGTTTTTGCAAGGCGGAGAAAGTAATTACTTGTATCCGGTTTTACGCATTCGCGTATTGGTGCCCGAAGAAGACCTGGAAAAAGCCCGGGAATTGACCGAATTGTTTTTTAAATCCGGCGATTGATGTTGGTCAGGGCGGAACATATCGGTAAGTCCTTCGGCCGGCAAAAGGTTTTGGACGATGTTACGTTCACTGTGGAGCGCGGCCAAGTGGTTGGTCTTTTGGGCCCCAACGGTTCGGGCAAAACCACCTTGATGCGTATCCTTACCGGTTATCTGCGTGCCGACGAAGGCCAAGCCCGGATCGACGGATTTCCGGTAGCGGAACAAACGCTCGAAGTGCGCCGGCGCATCGGCTACCTGCCCGAACATAATCCGCTTTATCCCGATATGTTTGTGCGCGAATATTTGGATTTTGTCCGCGGATTTTATGCCGGCATTCCCCGTAGCCGCATCGACGAAGTGATCGAAATGACCGGACTAACCCCCGAAGCACGCAAAAAAATCGGCCAACTATCCAAAGGATACCGCCAACGGGTGGGGCTGGCGGCCGCCATTATTCATAAACCTTCGATGCTTATTTTGGACGAACCCACCACCGGTTTGGATCCCAACCAATTGGTGGACATTCGCCGGCTCATCAAGCAACTGGGCAGGGAAACGGGCATTATTCTCTCCACGCATATTATGCAGGAAGTGGAACAAATGGCCGATCGTGTCCTGGTGCTCTACAAAGGAAAAATACGTTTGGACAGCCCTATCAAAGACCTGGAAACCGGACGTCAGGTCATCCGCGTGGAATTGGACACCGAAATCGAACCCCAATGGTGGAAACGCTTACCCGGGCTGGCGTCCTGGGATAGTTTGGCCCCGCAGGTTTGGGAACTGCATTTCGACACCCGCGACGATATGCGCGGCCCTTTGTTTGACTTTGCCGTGCAAACGGGCTTTAAAATCCTGTCGGTCGAAGTGCAACATACCGACCTGGAACAACTTTTCCGCCGCCTGACCGGCGGGCAAACGGAAAATTAGTTTAGCACGGCGGATTTCTTTTCGCTTCGTGCCCAATAATACAAGCCGGCTGCCGCGAACAAAAACAACACAAACCCGGCAAGGAACAAGGTTTTGGAAACTTCCCTGAAATCCGGAAACAGGAAAATAAAATATCCGATAAGCCATTGATAGAGCGATAGCAAGCTCAACCAAAGCGCCAAGTGCTTGGGCGGCGCTTGACGTATCACCACCGACCATAGCGGAGTCATAAAGATGCTTGAAAACATCAGTAAAAAGTAACTGATTTCCTTAATAATTTTTTGGTGGCCCGCGGAAGTAGCAGGAAACATTCCGTATAAACCCAAAGCCATTGCTCCAAGCACAAACGCCCATACGACCCGTTCGAACGATGATTTTTTTGAACGCGACCAGCGGTAAAACAAATAAAACGATATAACAATCCAACCCGAAAATTCTATGGCTTTCACCACAAATTCGTCAAATATTGTTTCATGGCTTAGGTGCAAGTCTAATTTTATGTCGAGCATTCTCATTCCGTAATAGGCAAAAACATCGAAAATCAACACCAAAACCGCTACGATTATCAGTTTTTCCCAGCGGCGGCTTGTTTTCTCCGGGATAGCATTCGTTATGGCTATATCCTTCAATTCATACACCGGAACGGCTGCCAAAAGCATCAGGAAACCCAATAAGATAAAAATGTAAGGCCAAGCTACTTCAATCCGATATAATTTACCTACCATGGGCCCGAAAAAACCCCCGAGGTCAATGGTCAAAAACCACAAAACCACAGCGGCATCCAAAAGCCGTGGATGTGCCGAATAGCGTTTGGCGTATTGCGCCAAAAGGTTGGGCCTGTAAAAACCCGCGCCCAAAGCTATGATTGCCAAACCCGCAAACAAAAATTCCCGCCGTGGCACGGCCATCAAAAACAAACCGGCGGCTTGCAAAACCACCCCGGCCAAGGATGCCCGCCGGTGCCCTGCAAACCTGTCGCCCACATAGCCGCCCACAACACCGGCAAAGACGATACCGGTCGAAAGCCAAGCAATCTTCCCCGTTATTATTTCACGATAGTTGTTGGCAAACAAATGAATGACATAAAGAAACAATATGGACCGGAAGCCGTAATAGGCCATTACTTGCAAAAACAAAGAAACCAAAAGCTGAAAAGCAGATAGTGGATGTTTGCGCGACATAAGAAAGATTTTCCTTAACAAGATTAAGCATTTTTCCTTGTTTTACCAAGGGCTCGGACAACTTATCGACCGCTCCGGCAGCCCTGCGGTCTGCCTTCGCGGCTTCGGAAACCTACGCTTCCTGTGGCCAAGCCGGTGGCCGCGCTTGTTTTCCTTCGCTGCTCCACAAGTCTTCGGCTTCCGCTGACCCTGGCGAAGGCCGCGCCTTGTCTTGTTCCGCGGCTGCGCGAGCCCTGACGGTCTCGCTCCGCTCGCTTCGGAGCCGCTTTGCGTCTCCTCGCGGCCCTCGGAGCCCGTCGTCCCTCACGGGTTCGGCCCGCCGGTCTCCTCGGGAAGCCTGAGCTTTTTTATCCAAAACGAATGTAAATCA
>JALVVJ010000161.1 GCA_027023475.1 Flavobacteriales bacterium | reverse complement strand
GGCGCCCCTTGTCTTGTTCCGCCCTCCGGGAGCCTTCGGCTTCCAAGTGGCCAATGCCAAGCCCGCGCCTTGTCTCCCTCCGGCACCGCGTCAGCCCTACGGTCTGCCGCGGGCTCCGCGAGCCCTGGCGGTCTCGCTCCGTATGCTGCGGAGCCCCTTCGGGTCTCCTTGCAGCCCTCGGAGCCCTTCGGTCTCCTCGGGGGGCGGCGAAACCGCAATGCGGTTTCGCCTTCAATGTTTGTAGTAGGACATTAATCATAAACCTGGATGTATCAATCAAGGCCGGATGTCCCATTGTGGACGCGCGATTTATCGCGCGCACCTTATTATCGCGCCAGGGATGGGAGCGGTTATGCGGCGCAGTCGGCGAGCATGCTTTTCCGCCCGGCGGAGGCGACCGAAGGAAGCCCCACGCACGGGCGGGCGCGGGCAAGCGCAGGCGCAGCCCGCGCAAAAAGCAGTAAGCCGGCAAGCCGCATTTGAGCGGACAGCCCGGTCCCGCCAAGTGAACGCGCTGCGATGCGCAGCAGCGCAGCCTAGCGTTGCAGCAAGCATAAAATTATCACACCAAGTTTTGTTCTTTTTGCCGATAACGGCATTGCCCATCCTTGCCATAGCTACGGCTATGCCTTCGGATGGCCGGCTTTGTTCTCGACAAAAATAACTGCAACTTTTCCGACATTTACACTTGCTGCAACGCTGCGTGAACTTGTGCGGGAGGCGCCCCAAAAAAATCAACTGTGAAGCAGCCGGGTCAATTGGACGGACAAGTCCAGGAAGGTAAGCTTGGAGTTGGCATTGCGGATGATTTGGTAGGACGCATCGTTGAGCAGGTCGTAAAACCGGTCCACATTGCCGGGATGAACAAAGGGGGCGAATTTTTGAAGCCGGAAATCGTTTCGCGGAAATTCGGGCACGGGCAAGGCATCGGTGAAGCGGAGTGTGTAGGCGCGGCGAATCATTTCCATTACAAAACGGAGAAACTCAATCTGGAAAGTGCGGCTTTCGGCGGCCAAAGTATCGGCCCATTGCACCAATTCGTTGATGGCGGTTGCCCGGCCTTTGGCCGAATAGGCCACGCGCATCCATTGGACAAAATATCCGGCAAAACGCTCGTAGGGGCTACCTTGTTCCAGCATTTGCAGTGCCTTGCGTATATCGCCGCGTGCTATGGATGCCATCATACGGGCTTGTTGGTCGTTTATGTTCCGGGCAGTGAGTAGGTCTTGCAAAACATCGGGTGCGAGGGGTGGAACGTTGAAAGATTGTGTTCGCGAAAGCACGGTGGGAAGGATTTGGCGGCTGTCGTCGGTGAGAAGGAAAAAATAAGTATGTGGCGGTGGTTCTTCCAGGATTTTGAGCATTTTGTTGGCCGTGGCGGCGTTCATTTTTTCGGCATGCCACAGGATAAACACCTTGCGTGGTGCCAAAGCCGGATACAGGGCCGCTTGTTGTGCTATCATTTCGGCGTCGGCCACGCGGATGAGTCCTTGCTTGTTTTCGGCATCGATACGACTCATCCAGTCACTGTAATCGCCGAAAGGGCGGTCATTCATAAATTCCCGCCAAAGGGCATAGAATTCGGTATGGACGGCGGTTTTGATTTTTTTGGTGGGTGCGGTGGGGAAAACATAGGTCAGGTCGGGGTGGGTGCCGTGGCGGATTTTTTCCAAGCAATCCTCGTCGTCGCCACAAAGCATATAAGCGGCCAGGCACGAAGCCGCAGGCAGGGTGCCGAAGCCATCGGCGCCTTCCAGCATCAAGGTGTGCGGAAAGCGGTCGGCATCGGCCATGCGTTTCAGCATTTTGCACAGGCGGGCTTGAATGTGGGGTTTGGCGATTTGCATGCTTGATGAAAAATACGGATTTCCGGGCAAGGGCGGGTTATTGTTCTTGGTCGAGCAGGGCTTTGATTTTGGCCATGTTGGGCACCAAAATCACTTCGATACGTCGGTTTTTGGCGCGGTTTTGGGGCGTGTCGTTGGGCGCCACGGGATGGTATTTACTGCGGCCCGAAGCCACCAAGCGTTTGGGGTCGATGCGGCTGTTTTTGAGCAATTGACGCACTACGGTGGTGGCCCGTTTGACCGAAAGGTCCCAGTTGTCTTCGATATATGCATTGCCGCGGTAGGGCACATCGTCGGTATGGCCTTCGATGGTGATTTCGATGTCGGGATTATCGGCCAAAACCGAAGCAATTTTGTTCAGGGCCGAAAGTCCGCGGCCTTTGAGTCGCCAACTGCCCGAATCAAAGAGCAGTTTGTTTTGCATGGACACATAGAGTTTGCCGTCTTTCATATGCACTTGGAGTCCTTGGGATTTGAATTCGTCCAGCGAGGCCGACAAACTCTGTTTGACACGGTTCAAAATTTCGTCTTTTTTGGCCAAAATTTGTTCCAATTCGCCAATGCGGGCACTACGTTCGTCCAATTCGCGTTGTAGTTTTTCCAGTTCGGCCCGTTCTTGTGCCAGGTTTTTTTCTTTTTGTTCCAATTGGCGAATCAATTCCCGGGTTTTGACCGATTGGGCTTCGAGGGCGGCCGAGCTTTTTTGGGCCAAGGCATCATAGGAGGCCTGCATGTTTTTGTAGGCCTTTTCGGTGGAAGCATAGAGTTTTTCCAAATTGGCATAATCGGTTTTGCAACGTTGGAGTTCGGCTTGCAAATTATCGAACTTGGTTTGTTGGGTTGTCAGAAGGTTTTGCAAGCTGTCGTTTTGTTCTTCCAAATCGCTCAGCCGGTCTTTGGCCGTGAAATATTGTTCCTGTAAATCGCTAAATTTTTTTTGGCTCACGCATCCCGTGAGCATCAACATAAGTGAAAAGCCGAGTAAAAATGTTCGTTTCATGTGCTATTATTTTTTCAAATTAACCATAAACTCAAAATTCCCGCAGCAATAAACAACCGGATGTGGAGGTAAGCCCACCGGAATTTTTGTTTCAGGAACAAATATACGATAAAGGGCATCCACAGCGCCATAATAACGAGAAAAAATCGCAAATATTCTCCTTGGACCAAAGTAAACATTTGTATCCACACGGCATACCAAGCCAGCAAAGTTATCCACAAGGCCTTATGAAGGGTGCCTTGGCCGTATTTGACCAAAATGCTGTGAATATTTTGCGTCAAATCGCCGGGTAAGGTCAAGTTTTCCTTGATGTATTCCTTGATCATCAATCCCAAAAACACCAGGATTCCGGCCCAAACGATAAAATTGTTCCAGCTTTTGAAAAACAACATCAACCCGAAAAAGGGCACCATAATCAGGGCGGGGGGGGCGGCTTCGTGGAGCCAAGGGCGACGTTGGGCCTTGTGAAAGTAGAGCCATATAACGAAAGCATAGGTTCCGAAAAACAAGGCCGCACGCCAAGAGATAAGCCAAGCGGCTATTAAGGCAAAAATGTTCAGGGCAAAATACAAATAAAGTTTTTTAGCCATGTCGAGCTTGGCTTCACGGACGGTTTTGGCCGGACGATTGATAAAATCGCGACGTAGGTTGTAAAAACCGTCGATAATATATCCGGCGGTAATCACCGATGCGGTGGCCAGCAACATAAGGCCGAAACGCCGGTGCCAAAGCAGGTCAAACCAATGACACTGGGGACAAAAAACCTGTGTGGCCGTAAACCATTGGGCCAACAACAGGGCCAAAACGTTTTGGACGCGAATGAGCGAAAAAAAAGCCAAAAGTTTATCCCACAGCCGGGACATGGTTAAAAACGGTATATCACTTGGAGCCGGAAATCTTTGAGTTGCTTGCGGGTTTTTTCAAAATCATCGGTAAAGCCCAACATGTATCCGCCTCCGCCCGAACCGCAAAGTTTGAGGTAGTAATCGCCCGTTTGCATACCTTTTTTCCATACATCGAGCATGTGTTCGGGAATCATGGGGCGGAAATGTTGATAAACCGTAGTGGATAGTTGGCGGACATTTTGAAGCAGACTTCCGAATTGGCCATGTACAAAATCGGTAACGCAGCGATTGGTGGTGGCGATAAATTCTTCTTTGAGTACTTTGCGAAAACCTTCGTCTTTGAGTTTTTCCATAAAGATTTGGACCAGGGGAGCGGTTTCGCCTTTGGTTTGGGTGTCGATAAGGAAAATGGCGCCTTTGCCTTTGTCTTTGCGTTGCGGAATACCGGTGGGTTCTATGATTTTTTCCTCATTGACCAGGATGGGCACGCTCAAATAGCTGTTCAAAGGGTCCAAGCCGGAACTTTTGCCGTGGAAAAAACTTTCCATTAAGGAAAAAATTTCGCGCAGTCGGATAAGTTTTTCCCGCGAAAGGTTTTCGAGTACCGAAATTTTGTTTCGTGCGTAGCGTTCGTAAACGGCGGCCACCACGGCGCCGGAGCTTCCCAGTCCGTAACCTTCGGGAATGTCGGATTCGAAATACAGGCCTTCGTCCAAATCCCGGGCGAATTCATCCAAGCCCAAATCGAGCAATCCGGGATTTTCGGCTTGTTTTTCTTGCAAGTAGCCAAGGAATTTACGCAACTGCCGGTTGGAACGGCGTTGCTTATCGGTTTCCAAAGCCGAGGTTTTCAGGCCGCCTTTGAATTGCTGATAAGGGATGGCCAAGGCCTTGG
This sequence comes from Flavobacteriales bacterium, assembly GCA_027023475.1. Classification (GTDB taxonomy): domain Bacteria; phylum Bacteroidota; class Bacteroidia; order Flavobacteriales; family Flavobacteriaceae; genus JAADED01. The sequence goes on along the minus strand of JALVVJ010000161.1, from coordinate 3,016 downwards.
AATTTTGTATGATACCGTACTCACCGAACAGGAGCACTTTGGCGAAATATTTGGGGCCTTTTTTGGTCATGGCAAGCGGGATTTCCCGAGGCAAGTTACAAAAAAAAGCCGTATGATGCTGCATACGGCTTTGGTTTCAGTGGGTTAATGATACTGTTAGTTGCAATTTTCGTATTCTACATCTTCGGTGTTCAAAGGGTTTCCACGGTCATCGGTTACTTCATATTTGGTAGGGAAGCCCTTATTGTTGTAGGTGATTGCAGTATTAGTTATTTCTGTTGAAGGGTTGGTGCCGTACACGTTATGCTCGGTATGTGTTACATTATTTACCCGGGTTTTGGGGTAGGTTTGTGTAACAACATTATCGAAAGCGCGCTTACCTTGGTCGTATTGGTAGTTAAACTCTTCTTTCAAGGTGTTCATATCGGAAGTGTCGTACCATTTACTATTGGTTACGTTATCACCCGTATAGGTATAAACACCCGTTTCGTCGGTGGGGTTGGCGCCTTGATTCCAAAGGTCGTGATCCACGATTTGAACTGTGCTAACTTTGTCGCCATTGTAGGAGTAAATAACTTCCCAAGCCGGCAGCCAAGTAACATTGTCATTGGCCAAAACCACTAATGCACGTTGGGTGATTTTATCATTTTGGATGGTGTAATTTACTTTGGCCACCACACTTCCTTGGATAATAATATCAATACGGTCGAGTAATCCTTTGGATTTGTCCGCATAATAATAATTGTATTTAAAAAAAGATCCGTCAGCAAAAGAGCGGGTTTTGGATTTGATTACATTTCCGTCATAAGTATATACGGTTTCTTCATTTTGTGTAGCATCGTTATGGTCGGTAAACGTGATTTTATTTACCAAACATTCATAGGTTTGTTCTTGCGTACCGTCGTCGTCGGTTTTGTCTTTTTTACATTTGCCGGCTAGCAGGGCAAAGGCAAAGAATAAATACAATACTTTTTTCATGGTTTTGATGATTTTGAGATGATTTATTAGTGCACAAATATATATAATTCTAACAAAAATTATTCCGAATAATTATTTTACATCGATATATGCAAAAAATCCCATAGGTTTACCGGATACGGTCGGCCGATTTTACCAGGTTTTCATCCCGCCAGATGGCTTTGTTGGCTAACTTGACAAAAACGATAGACAGGGCGGGTAGCAACCAAACGGCGTCCTTCTTCGAAACGGGGGTTCCTCCGGACGCATAGGCCTCGTAAGCCCGTAAACCTATGAGAATTAACAAAAGAAAAATAACCGAAACATTGACCCAAATCTGAACATGCCGGTATTTGTACAGGAATATGTTCAGGAATATCAAAAAAGCGGCAAGCCAAGTGCCAGTGGTATAATAATCGCTAAAATCCGATGTGGCGGGATATACCACATAGGTAAATGTGGCTGCCGAAAGGGTGGCAATCAACATCCACAGCGTTTGAATACGTTGAAGCATGGGCTTGCTTTTGTTTTTACAAAGATAATGCTTTTCGTTCGATTTAGCTTTCGCGTTTCACCACCATGGCACTGGCACCGCCACCACCATTGCAAATACCTACGGCTCCGTAGCGGGCGTCTTTTTCGTGCAGGATGCGAACCAAGGTGCCCAAAATGCGCGCGCCGCTCACACCCAAGGGATGGCCCAGCGAAACAGCACCGCCGTAAATATTGGTCCGGTCGGACGGGAGGTTCAGGAGTTTTTCGGTTACCAATGCTACCACCGAAAAGGCCTCGTTCACCTCGAAATAGTCGATGTCGGTGAGTTGAAGGCCGGCTTTTTCGACGGCTTTGGGCAGGGCCTTGGCCGGTGCGGTGGTAAACCACTGGGGCGGATTAGCCGCATCGGCATAGGAAAGGATACGTGCCATAGGTTTTACGCCCAATGCTTCGGCCTTGCGCCGTGTGGTTATCACCAAGGCGGCTCCGCCGTCGTTGATGGTGGAAGCATTGGCGGCGGTTACCGTGCCGTCAGGTGTAAACACGGGGCGCAGTTTAGGAATTTTGTCGAACTTAACGTTGGTATATTCTTCGTCGCGGTCGATGATGAGCGGCTCGCCTTTGCGTTGGGGAATTTCAACGGGCACCACTTCGCCGGCCAAAAAGCCCGAGTCCCATCCGGCGGCGGCACGCTCATAGGAACGTATGGCATATTCGTCCTGCTGTTCGCGCGAAATACCGTATTCCTTGGCCGTGATGTCGGCAAAAACGCCCATATGTTTGTGGTGGAAACTGTCGGTAAGTCCGTCGAACACCAATCCGTCCACGGCCTTGACGTCGCCCAGTTTGACAGCTTGTCGTGCGGCATAGTAATGGGGGGCACGGGACATATTTTCCATACCGCCGGCTATCATCAATTCCGCTTCGCCGGCCCGGATTTGGGTGGCGGCCAGCATAACGGCTTTGAGGCCGGAGGAACAAACCTTGTTGACGGTGGTAGCAGGAACCGAATCGGGAATCCCGCCCTTGATGGCCGCCTGGCGGGCGGGGGCCTGGCCCACGCCTGCTTGGAGCACGTTGCCCATAAACACTTCGTCCACTTGGCTTGCATCGATGCCGGCTTTTTGCAGGGCGCCGGCAATGGCTGCGGCGCCAAGCTCGCCGGCGGGAACACTACTCAATCCGCCCAGAAAACGTCCTAGCGGTGTTCGTGCATAGGAGAGGATAACGATATCGTCGGGATTTTTCATTGTTGTGATTTTTCGGATTGTTCAAACTTACGAATTTTCGGGCGGACAGGAGCGGTATTAAACAGGAGAATGCCGATTAACGATTAACCGGTTTAAGATTTCCGAATTTTTTCAATGCTCAAATCGGTGTTCGAATGATAGGCGTTCGATATTCGAGGGCGGCTTACCGCCCGGGACCAAGCGCCAGGGATGGGAGCGGTATGAGCCGAAGGGTAGGCATCGCTTCAAGCATAAAATTATCACACCAAGTTTTGTTCTTTTTGCCGATAACGGCATTGACCATCCTTGCCATAGCTACGGCTATGCCTTCGGAT
>JALVVJ010000160.1:1266-1651 GCA_027023475.1 Flavobacteriales bacterium | reverse complement strand
CACGCTCCATAAGCTTTTCGGTTTGCATGACAAAACCTTGAACCCCACCAGATTTTTGAACCAACAATATCAAAGCTCCCACCAAGGCACTAAACATGATAGTCTTGGTATTTCCAGGACTACGGAACACGTCCACCAATAACATTATTGCATCATAAAATGCATGGATCGGATTCCAATGGTCGATGATTAGATAACTTAGTAATATTCCTCCAAATAAGGCTATAAACACGCGTCGAGTCCAAATAGCTAACACTATTGCCAACACAGGTGGCACTACTGACCAAAACCCATAATGCTCCATGAAAAATATTACTTTGTTCAAAATTATCGAAAAAAAACGGACTTCAAAAAGCAAAATTATAGACTCAATTCCCTGTTAAGC
>JALVVJ010000160.1:0-1256 GCA_027023475.1 Flavobacteriales bacterium | reverse complement strand
GTTAAGCTATGGCCTTTCAAATCCGATTTGGAATTAGCTTTTATGCTCCATGGGCTTTCAGAATTCATGGAAATATATTTCCGCACATTACAGAATGTGGGGAAAATCCCGAAGGGCTTTGAAGCGGACAAAAAACATACCTTATTGTTTACTAAGCTGCGCATCAAACCACCGGGCCAAATCACGAATGTTTTCCTCGCTCAGGTAATGGCCTGTGGGATATTCTTTGTAGTGTGGGTCGTAACCATGCCCTCGAAGGCGGTCGATGCTTTCGCGCGCCTTGTCCACGGGAATCACGTCATCGTAAAGCCCGTGCGAAACAAAAAGCCGCGGCTTGATGTGAGCCTGCAATGCGTAGGCGTTGGGAAGATAAGTGCTTAGTGCGGCCACCCAAGGGAATTTTTGCGGATGCCTATCGGCCAGCATGTAGGCCATCATTCCACCCTGACTAAAACCTAAAATAGCGGCTTGATCACGGTTGAGTTGTTGAAGTAGGGTTTGAATGCGTTTTTCCAAGTTGGTTAGTGCCTGCCGGACATCTTCGGGGCGTGCATGGATATTTCCGTCGTTGTCCACATGCAGCGGAAACCAGGCGTAGCCGCCAAAGGGCGTGTCCAAAGGAGCGCGCAAAGCCACGGGATACAAGTTGCCGGGTAAATCGGCAGCCAACATATAGAGGTCGGCTTCGTTGGCACCGTAGCCGTGAAGCATTAGCAAGGGAATTTGTCCCGGGGTAATGGGCGCGTCGGGATGAAGGATGCGCTCGTTCATTAGTCCACTTGTTGGGGCGTCAGGTGGCTGTCGATCAGGATGATGTATGAGGCCGTATTACGGAATCCGTTTTGGGGATTGAAACCATAGAGGAAAATGCGGTCGCTTTGTTCGGTTTTACCAAAACGTTTCAGCCCGTCGAACAGGTTGACGGCATTGGCCCGGCGGAGCACCAAATCCATGGTGGTGTCGAATCCGTTGAGCACGGTGGCCGTGGGCAAAAGGCCATATTTATGGCGTATGTATTGCCGCACACGCGGGTCGGCTTGCAATCGTTTGCGCGAAGGGAAATGCAAGCGAATGGCGGCCATTTGTTTCAGGTCGAATTTGTCCAAAGCACGCAATTCTTCCAGCATAAATGCTTCCAGCCTGAAATCGGCCGACAGGCCGTCCAGGGCCGAAATAAGGTTAGCCACCAACGACCGGTCTTTGGTAACCAAAACAATGCGGTTGAATTTGGCTTTGCTCAGTTTGGCCCGTAAATC
>JALVVJ010000159.1 GCA_027023475.1 Flavobacteriales bacterium | reverse complement strand
AAACGGTGGTCATTGCCATGATTGTGCTCAACCAATTGGTGGGGCCGCCTTTGTTTAAATTTGCTTTGGAATACGTGCACGAAGCCCACAAAAAACCACATATTTCGAAAGAAGACCGGGGTAAAACTGCATGTATTTTTTCTTACGACAGCGTTTCGCTAACCCTGGCCAAATCGCTTCGCCGGCGCGGTTGGAACGTGTGCATCGTTACTTCCCAAAAAGATGTGGAAGCGGATGATATCCCGGTGTATCATGTGGATGAATACAGTCCGTTGTTTTTGAAAAAATTGGATTTGGACAAGGTAAATGTGTTCGTATTGCTCCATCCCGACGACCGGGTTAACTACCGCATACTGGAATGGTTATACGAAAACAAAGGCCCCGAAAACGTGATAGCCATGGCCCGTTCGGCCAAATATATCGAAGCCATGGAAAAATTGGGGGCCAAAACGGTGGAACCCATGACCGCCCTGGTCAATATGTTGGAGCACATGGTGCGTTCGCCGCAAGGGGTGGATATTTTGTTAGGTACCGAAGGCGAAACCGACACGGTGGATGTGGAAGTCAAAAACCCCGATATGGTGGGCCTGTTTATACGCGACCTGAAATTGCCGCACGATGTAATCGTGTTGTCGCTCAAACGGCGCAATAATGCCGTGTTTACGCACGGTTACACCCGACTACGCAAAGGGGATATTCTCACTGTGGTGGGAACGCCCGATAGCTTGGAACAAGTGATACGTAAATTGGAAGGCGAATGAGCCAACGCGATATTCGTATAGCACTTTTCGGTGCGGGCAATGTGGGCCGGCACCTTTTGGAAGCGCTGCGGCAGGCGCCTAACGTAAACATTGTAGGACTATGGAACCGGCATCCCGGAAAATGGAAAGCCGTAGCCGGCGATATTCCCGTGGTGGATACGCCCGAACAAATGCCCGCCGCCGACATATTTATTCTGGCCCTGAAAGACGATGTTCTGACGGATTTTTCCGCGCATTTAAAAGGCCGCAACGTGCTCACGGTGCACACTTCGGGTGCTATGGCTTCGAATATTTTGCAAACGGAGCGAAAGGGCGTTTTTTATCCTTTGCAAACCTTAACATCCGGCAGTGCGGTGGAGTGGGAGAGCATTCCCTTGCTGGTTTGGGCGCCCGATGCCCATGATTTGCAGTTACTCCAAGACTTGGCAGGACGGATTTCGAAAAACGTGCATGTGATCGACGACCGACAGCGGGCGCAATTACACGTGGCGGCCGTGTTTACGGCCAATTTTACCAACGCCATGATGCAAATGGCCAAAGAAATTACCGGAAAAGCCCATATTCCTTATGAACTTTTGATTCCGTTGGCCCGCAGGAATTTCTACAATATTCTAAGCCACGACCCTGCCGAAGTATTAACGGGCCCTGCCCGGCGTGGGGATAATAAAACCATCGAAAAACACTTGCTACTCTTGCAGGAAAACGGATTCGCCGACGAGGCGGAGATTTACAGGCGGATTACGGAGTGGATTGTGAAGAGGTATAATAAACCCGGTAAGTAAACATTTTGAATAAATAATGCTTTGGGTCAGGGATTGATTGGTATTTTTCCCTAACTTAATACCCTAAATTCAAACCCATGAAAAAATTATTTCCCACCCTGTTGATGTTTTGGCTA
>JALVVJ010000158.1 GCA_027023475.1 Flavobacteriales bacterium | reverse complement strand
TGCCGACAAGTCCTACTGCATCCTGATTACCGACGGCAAATTGTCGGAAGAAGCCCGTACACGCATCCGCACCATGACCGAAACCAACGACGGGTTTCGCATAGCCGAAGCGGATTTACGCCTGCGCGGCCCGGGCAACATTATGGGCACGCAGCAGAGCGGAATGATGCGGCTCAAAATCGCCGACCTGGTCAAGGACGGATTGTTGATGCAACGGGCCCGTAACGCGGCCGCCCGTTTTTTGGAAAAAGACCCGGACATGCAACTTCCCGAACATCAAACCACGGCCGGGATTTTCAGGGAGAATTTCCGCAAGGCGGGTTTTTGGAATTTTATTGGATGATTCGGCAAATATGGTTTATGAATTGAGGACACGTTTCATCAATATCATCAAATCGTAACCATCAATCTTTCATCCATTCTTCTTTCCATAGTTCTAATTCTCCGGTTTTGTTATTGAAAAAAACTTCGAAAGAAACATGGAATTTTTGTTTAGGCAAATTCAAGTAGGAAATATCTAATGGTTTTAGTATTTTTCTGATGAGTTTCCTGCATTCTCGGTAAATGGTGATATTGTCCCAAAAATTGATGATTTTTTCGCCAAAGGATTGAGGTTCTTGATCCACCTGAACACCAACCAATTTGCCTTTAGGATTAAAAGTTAATATGTATTTTTCATCGCAAAAATAGTACGTTTTCCAATCGATATATGTTTTGAACCAAGCAAAAAGGGTATCTTGAATGGCTTTTTCAACGGCTATTTTTCTTTCACGAAATTCAATTTTTCGAATAATTTTTTTATTTGATATCACTTTTTCTTTTGTGTTTATTCCGTTTCGAAAGAACAAATGCAATTCTTTTTCGTAAATCGAAGCATATCCCATATGAACATACTGCACAAGCTTTCCTTGTGGAACGATTATTTTTCCGGTGAACCATTTGGCAAAAACCCGGTCGGTTCCAAACATAAGTTTAAGATTTGCATCCCTTGTTTGAATACCACAATTTTGATGACAACTGGTTATTTGCCTTAGGAACAAGCTGTCGTTTTTTAGTTCCCAAATGGCTTTGTAACCTCGCCAACAAGCTGTTGATACGCATCCCACAAAGTCGAGCAATAACCGGTTACCTTTTTTTTGGAAATATTGTTCCAGGGGATTGGAAAAAATGGGCAAGGTATCGCCTTTGTAAATTAAATAATCCGGAACTTGTGCAGTGGCATATATGTACTTACCGGCAATTATAGCCACTAGAAAAACTAAAATTTTGAGCTTGATTTTTATCCGGCACATATCAAAAAAATTTAACCAAATATAATTTTTTAGGGAGACATCATCGTCAAATAACAGAGATAATGGAAAAATATCCTCAATGAAAAAAACTATTTTTGTAAAAATTTTGCCCGGTGGCCCGTAAGTCCGACAAGCAAACACCATTGATGCAGCAATACTACCGCATCAAACAGCAATATCCCGATGCCATTTTGCTGTTTCGCGTGGGCGATTTCTACGAAACCTTCGGCGAAGACGCCGTGCGCACGGCCGAAACCCTGGGCATTGTGCTCACCAAACGCGGCAACGGATCGGCATCGGAAACGGCCTTGGCGGGCTTTCCGTATCACGCCTTGGATACCTATCTGCCCAAACTGGTGCGGGCGGGTATGCGCGTGGCCGTGTGCGAACAATTGGAAG
>JALVVJ010000157.1 GCA_027023475.1 Flavobacteriales bacterium | reverse complement strand
GTGCTATTTTTGGCTAAATCGTAGATAGAATTCTGCCACCTTGTCAGTTCCTAAAAATGGCAGTAAATTTGCAGGATATTTTATAAAAGTGGAAGATTATGAAAAAGGATAAACAAAAAGCAACGGATAAACAAAAATCGCAAGTCGAAAAGTCGAATCAACATATATCGGGTGGTAAAGAAAAGGAAAACGAACAAGTTCCCGCACCCGAAGAACGCATAAAAGAGTTGGAAAATGAATTGGCCGGCGAAAAAGATAAATACGTCCGGCTCTATGCCGAATTTATTAATTTCCAAAATCGCACCAAGCGTGAAAAACGCGAGCTTATCGAAACGGCTTCCGAAGAAGTAATCAAAGCCCTCCTGCCGGTGTTGGATGATTTTGAACGGGCGTTGGCCGAAATGAAAAAAGCCGGCGAAAACGAATGGGCCAAAGGGGTCCAATTGATCTACGACAAACTGATGAAAACCCTGCGCGACCAAGGTTTACAGGAAATTCCGGTGCAAAAAGGCGATGATTTTAATCCCGATTTGCACGAAGCGGTGGCCCAAATTCCCGGTGATGACAAAATGAAAGGCAAAATCCATGACATTATCGAAAAAGGATATAAGTTGGGCGACAAAATCATCCGGTATCCGAAAGTGGTAACGGTGCAGTAAGGCTTTCAAACTGGGAATGGAGTTCCGGATATTGCTATAAATCACACATCCTATGGGCAAAGATTATTATGCCATTTTGGGCGTTCAGCGAAGCGCCACACAGGAAGAAATCAAAAAGGCCTACCGCCGTTTGGCCATAAAATATCACCCCGATCGAAATCCCGGGGATAAGGAAGCCGAAGAAAAATTCAAAGAAGCCGCCGAGGCCTATGAAATTCTCGGCGACCCCGAAAAACGAGCCCGTTACGACCGGTTCGGCGATGCCGCTTTTGCCGGCGGCGGGGCACATCATTATACCGATGTGGAGGATATTTTCCGTCATTTCGGTGATATTTTCCGGGATTTTTTTGGCGGCGATGTAGGAGGGTATGGCTATGGCGAACAACCGGGTTCGCGCACGGTCAAGGGCCGCGATTTGCGCGTGCGTCTCAATATCGGTTTGGAAGAAATGGTGCTTGGCGGTGAACGCAAAATCAAGGTTCGTCGTAAAGTGCGTGCCCGGGACAGTTATTACCGAACCTGCCCTGCATGTAACGGGCGTGGGCAGGTAACTCGCATAACGCACACCATTTTCGGTCCGGCACAAACCACAACCACTTGCCGCCATTGTGGCGGCACCGGTCAAATTTTGCAGAGCCGCGGAAAAGGTGCCGACGAAGACGGTCTGGTATGGACCGAGGAAGTGGTTAGTATCAAAATACCCAAAGGAGTGCGTGAGGGTGTCCAACTCAAAGTGGCTCAAAAAGGGCATGAGGCCCCTTCGGCTAATGGTATTCCGGGCGATTTGTATGTGGTTTTCAACGAAAAAATTCCCGAAGAATACCGTATCGACGGCCACGATCTGCATACCATTCTCGACCTGAGCTTGCCCGAAGCCGTTTTGGGAACAACCAAAACATTGGAAACACCCCATGGAAAAATCAAACTAAACCTGGAAGGCCCCGTATCGCCCGGAAAAATTCTTCGAATTCGTGGTAAAGGCATTCCCGCTTTGAACACCAACCAATACGGCGATATGTTTGTTCACATAAAAGTGCAT
>JALVVJ010000156.1 GCA_027023475.1 Flavobacteriales bacterium | reverse complement strand
ATAGATTTCGGCATCCAGAAGCCGCTCACGCGTTTGGGCATCGTACACATAACCCGAAAGGGTTATTCTTTTTGTGCTTTGTTGTGCGCTGATTTGTAATGTGCCGGCCAAAAGCATCAAAAGTGCCGGAACAAACCTGATAATATGGATTTTTATCGGATATTTTTTTATTGCAAGCATGGCTAAATTTTTCGATTAGCGGATGGTATCGGTACGTTGGAGCACGGAACCCACAAAACCATAGCCACCTTCCACATTGCCGTGGGGATTTTCGGTTTCCATGGTTCCAAAAGGATCGCCGGAATAATAGTGTCCTGTGCTTAAATATTTTAAGTACTCGTAATAGGCCTCATCACAAATGGCTTGGTAAAATACGAAGCCATTGGTATCATCGATGTTGGTTGCATCGAAATACAAATTCACATCCATTTCCTGGCCATCGAATCCTTGGTCGCTAAGGGCCAAAATGGTATGCCCCCAACCGTTTGGGTCGATTATTTGAGTGCCGGGCGGTGCAGGGAAATCACTGCTTTCGGTTAAATTATCATTCCAATAATCCATATTGGGCCGAACAACAAAAAGGTAATAGTTCGTTCCTGCCGGATCGTCAATGTGCAGCCGTAAATGAAACGTTTTCTGGTTATTACGTTGAAGCACCTCCGAACCGGTAAGCTGTATAGGCAATGAGGCGGGGAAAGTGGTAGTTCCGCTCAGTAATTTTCCGCCAGGAAAACGTGCGTCGAGGCGATAGGTAGTGCCGGCTTGGGGGAAGGTGTGAAAATAAGAATAATTGTCCTGACCGGGAGTGGCAGTGTCTATGGGTGTCCCGTTGCGGAATAGCACCACCTGGGCATTGCGCTCCACATGTTCTTCGGGGCTATAATCAAAAATGCCTGCCGTGTAACCCGTAAAAACACGAATGCTTTCGTTGTTACGCAACACCGAAAACAGTATGGGAACACCGGCATCTTCATTTAAGTGTATATGGTCTACTTTTTCGACACAAGCCCCCAATAGGAAAAAAGATATCCACCATAAACGAAACAAAAACCTGAATTGCATTTTTTTGTTGATAAAGTTAAGGAATTATTTTAAATCACCCATTTTTGTTTTGAACGCACTTCCTCAAAATTTTGTGTATTTTTGGCAAAACTCTTTTTTATGCGTTGGCAAGGACGTGAACAAAGCACTCGGGTTGAAGACCGCCGTGGCGGAAGGCGCGGAAGGGTCATCGGCGGCGGAATAGGCTTGGGAACCATTGTTATTGCGCTCCTCTACACTTTCCTCACCGGCGAACCACCCACCGACGTGTTGCAACAGCAAATGCCGCCCGTGCAACAGGCACCGGCATCGCCCGCATCGAAACGCGATGACGATGCCCTGGCCGATTTTGCCAAGGTGGTGTTCAAAGACAACGAGGATGTGTGGTCGGACATTTTTCGCAAGCAGTTGCATCGAAATTACCGTTTTCCCACCTTGGTGCTCTACGACGGCTACACACAGGCCGCATGCGGCATGGCCCAATCGGCCATGGGCCCTTTTTACTGCCCGGCCGACGAAAAAATTTATCTCGATCTGAGTTTCTACCGCGATTTGCGTAATAAATTCGGTGCTTCGGGCGATTTTGCCATGGCCTATGTGATCGCCCACGAAGTAGGCCATCACATCCAAAAACTTTTGGGCATCACCGACCGGGTG
>JALVVJ010000155.1 GCA_027023475.1 Flavobacteriales bacterium | reverse complement strand
ACACCGGCGGGGTGTCGTTATAGACCAGGGCGCGGTAGTCGGAATATAGCATGGCATCGCCGCTGGCGGCCACATCGCGAAACTGACTTTTCAACACCATTTTGAGTTGTTTGCCGGCGGCATTGTAGTAGCGGACTCGCAATTTCTTGACTTTGGTAAACAAGTTGTAACCCACCACCACATCGGCCAGGTAGGCGGCCCGGCGGTTGTAAATGATGATTTGCCGGCTTACATCCACGGTCATCGATTGGGTGTTTTGCATCCGTATTTCGGTGTTGTCGTGCAAAATCACCGCATCGGCCGTTTGGCGGATGGAGTCGGGAACTGCGGGCGGGTGAAATTTTTGGGCCCGTGTGCCATAAAAAGACAAAAAAACAAGCCAGAGAAGGAGCAAAAAACGTTTCATTATTTTGGTGGACTTAACTTTTGCATTGCATTTCAACAAAAATAATTAAATATTCGTTTTCATAGCCAGGTCAATCAAATCCGGTGCCATTTTTTGGGGAGCGCTCCGGGAGCCACCTTGTGGCGTCTCCCTGCGCGCGCCTCGGAACCCTCCGGTTTCCTCGGCGGCTCCGGTAACCTGCGGCTTCCAAGGGCCGGAGCCAAAAGCCGCGCCTTGTTTCCCTTCGCTGCTTCGCAAGCCCTTCCGGCTCCGCTTCGCTTTGCCGTTGGTCTTGCTTCGCGGCCCTCGGAGCCCTGCGGTCTCCTCGGGGAGCCGGCGAGCCACCTTCGGCGTCTCACCTCGGCGCCGCGGAGACCGGTGCCTCGCTCGGACTTTCGCCTCGCTCGGCGGCGGTCTCCGCGGGCGAATAGTTTTATTCTACTTCAATTTTTACAGTGGGAGAAAGATAATCGCAAATCCTAAATCATCTGTTCGGCATTCATTATTCGAGGGCGGTTTGCCGCCCGAGCCAAAGCGCCAGGGATGGGAGCGGTATGAGCCGAAGCCGCGCCGCCGGCCTGCCACGCCGGCGTGACTGACAGCGGGAAGCCGCGACCGGCGTGTTTTGCAGGCCAAGAGCGCGGCGAGGCGAATTTAAGCGGACAGCCCGACGGCGCCACGTGAGGAACGGCCGGCGGGAGCGTGCTCCGTCGTCGCGAAGCGGCGGCCGATGCACCGCAGGTGCTCCGAACGTGAGCGAGCGAAGCGAGTCCCGCCTCATGAATGCGCCGCAATTTGAACGAAGTGAATAAGTGCGGCTTAGCGTTGCAGCAAGCATAAAATTATCACACCAAGTTTTGTTCTTTTTGCCGATAACGGCATTGACAATCCTTGCCATAGCTACGGCTATGCCTTCGGATTGCCGGCTTTGTTCTCGACAAAATTAACTTCAACTTTTCCGACATTTTACGCTTGCTGCAACGCTGCATGAATGAGGGCGGGGCGCCGGGGCGCCCTAAAAAATCAAATCCTGATATCCTTGGCCAATTCCTTGTAAACGCCGGCTTCTTGCTTTTGGCGGATGGCCTTGAAGGCCTCGATGGTTTCGTCGATTTCGGCCTGCGTGTGGCGTGTGGTTGGGATTAGCCGCAAAATAATCATACCGCGCGGAATGACCGGAAATACAACGATGGAGGTGAAAATTTTATGGTTATCGCGCAGATCACGCACCAGCATACCCGCCTCGATGGGTTCCACATGCAAATAAACCGGCGTAATGGCCGTGTCGGTCTTGCCGATGTCGAATCCGGCCTCGGTGAGTCCTTTTTGAAGCCGCAGGGCCACATCCCAAAGTTGGTCTTTGAGCTCGGGATGCGAACGGATCATATCCAAACGTTTCAGCGCGCCTTCCACCAAGGGCATAGGCATGGATTTGGCATAGACTTGCGAACGCATATTGTATTGCAAAAACTTAATCACATCCTTATCGCCGGCCACAAAACCGCCGATACTGGCCATGGATTTGGCAAAAGTGGCAAAATAAAGATCCACGCCGTCCACTACATCTTGTTCGTAATGGGCGCCACGTCCACCCGGGCCCAAAGTGCCGAATCCGTGGGCGTCGTCGATATAAAACCGGAAGTTGTATTCCGACTTCAATGCCACGATTTCCTTCAAAATACCTTGTTCGCCACGCATACCGAATACGCCTTCGGAAATAACCAAAATACCACCGCCGGTTTTTTCGGTAATACGTTTGGCACGTTCCAGATTTTTTTTCAAACTTTCGGCGTCATTGTGTTGGAAAGTAAAACGTTTGCCTTGGTGCAGGCGTACGCCGTCGATGATGCTGGCGTGGGAATCGATGTCATAAACGATCACATCGTTCTTGTCCACCAGTGCATCGATAATCGACACATTACCCTGGTAGCCGAAATTGAGCAAATAAGCGGCTTCTTTTCCAACAAACTCGGCCAATTCCCGTTCCAATTGCTCGTGCATATCGGTATGGCCCGACATGGGGCGTGAACCCATGGGATAGGCCAAGCCCCATTTGGCTGCCGCTTCGGCATCGGCTTTGCGTATTTCGGGATGGTTGCCCAGACCCAAATAATCGTTAATGCTCCACATGATCATTTCCTGACCGTTGAATTTCATTCGCGGGCCTAATTCACCCGTGAGTTTGGGAAACATAAAATATCCTTCTCCGATTTCGCGGTATTGGGTCAGGGGCCCTTTCCGTTTGATTTTATCAAATATATCGTTCATGCCAAAGAGTTTGCACTTTCGGCAAAGGTATAACATTTTTAGTTTTCGGTTTTCAACCTAAATTACAAATTGAACGAATTCCCTTGTGTTTTATCAATAAAATTCAAGGCCGGAACAAAAAAGGGAGATGTATGGATGCAACAAAAAGCTGTTCGTTGTTCACCGGATTTTAAAAAAAACGGCATACGTGATTATTATCATATTTGCTGCGAAAACCAAAAATTAACTTTGAATAAAATTTCATCATTATGCTACGCACATCGGTCGCTAAGAAAATGGCCATGGCCGTGTCGGGGCTTTTTTTGGTCACCTTCATATTGCTCCACCTGAGCATTAACCTGACCCTGCTATGGCCCGGTCGTGAAGTTTTCGAAAAGGCAGTGCACTTTATGGGCACCAACCTTTTTATTCGTATTATGGAACCCATCTTGTTTTTGGGTTTTATTTTTCACATTGCCATGGGTATCTATCTGGAATGGCAAAACAGGAAAAACCGCCCGGTCAAGTATGAAAAATACAACGGTTCGGCCGTTGCCTCCTGGGCATCGCGCAATATGATTTGGACGGGTTTGTTTGTACTCTTTTTTCTGTTGGTCCATTTTTACAACTACTACGTGCCATTCCGCTACGGCAAAGTGGAAAGCCACTACGATTTGGTTACCGGTCTGTTTGCCAGCCCGGTTTATACCTTACTGTATGTATTGGCCTTTACGGGTTTGGGCATTCACCTGAGCCACGGATTCCAATCGGCCTTTCAGAGTTTGGGCGCTCCGCGCGAAAATTGCTACAAATTCCTTCGTTGTTTGGGCAATATTATTGCCTGGCTGGTGGGGTTGGGCTTTTCGCTTATCGCCCTGTATTTTTATTTCCAACATTTAAAATAATTTGGCTATGTCAAGCATAAACATTCGCGAAGGAAAACCTTTGCAGGCGCGTATTCCGCAAGGTTCGTTGGCGGAAAAATGGACGCATTACAAGGATAAAATCCGCTTGGTAAGTCCGGCCAACAAACGGAAATTGGACATCATTGTTGTGGGTACCGGTTTAGCCGGCGCTTCGGCTGCGGCCAGTTTAGCCCAAATGGGTTACAATGTTAAGGCCTTTGCCTTCCAAGATTCGCCGCGTCGTGCACACTCCATTGCCGCCCAAGGCGGTATCAATGCATCGAAAAACTATCAAAACGACGGCGACTCGGATTGGCGTCTGTTCTACGACACCATCAAAGGTGGCGATTACCGTTCGCGCGAAGCCAATGTGTATCGCTTGGCCGAAGTTTCGGGCAATATTATCGACCAAGCCGTGATGCAAGGTGTGCCTTTTGCCCGCGAATACGGCGGCCTGTTGGATAATCGTTCGTTCGGCGGCGTGTTGGTGTCGCGTACGTTTTATGCCAAAGGCCAAACCGGCCAGCAATTGCTGCTGGGTGCCTATGGCGCATTGAACCGCCAAATTGCCCGCGGCAAGGTGGAAATGTATAACCGCCATGTGATGCTCGACTTGGTGGTGATCGACGGCCATGCCCGTGGTATTATCACGCGTAATTTGGTTACGGGCGAAATCCAACGTTTTTCGGCCCATGCGGTGGTGTTGGCCACGGGTGGTTACAGCAATGCTTACTTCCTTTCGACCAACGCTATGGGTAGCAATGCCACGGCCGCTTGGCGCGCCCACCGCAAGGGGGCTTATTTTGCCAATCCTTCGTTTGTGCAAATCCATCCCACTTGTATTCCGCGAAGCAGCGAACACCAGTCCAAACTGACGCTGATGTCGGAATCGCTGCGTAACGACGGACGTATTTGGGTGCCCAAAAAATTGGAAGACGCCCAAGCTCTGCGTGAAGGCAAACTCAAACCTACCGATATTCCCGAAGAAGACCGCGACTATTACTTGGAGCGCCGTTACCCGGCTTTCGGTAACCTGGTGCCGCGCGATGTGGCTTCACGTGCCGCCAAAGAACGTTGCGATGCCGGCTACGGCGTAAACAAAACCGGCGAAGCCGTATTCCTCGACTTCTCTTCGGCCATTGAACGCTATGGCAAGGAACAGGCCCATTTACAAGGCATCCACAATCCCTCCAAAGAAGTTATCAAGCAATTGGGTAAAAAAATCATCGAAGAAAAATACGGTAACCTGTTCCAGATGTACGAAAAAATCACCGGCGATAATCCTTACGAAACACCCATGATGATTTATCCGGCCAACCATTATACCATGGGAGGCCTTTGGGTGGATTACGACTTGCAATCCAATCTACCGGGATTGTTCGTCATTGGCGAAGCCAACTTCTCCGATCATGGCGCCAACCGGCTCGGTGCTTCGGCATTGATGCAAGGGCTTGCCGACGGTTATTTCGTTTTGCCCTACACCATAGGCGATTACTTGGCCGACTACATCCGCGAAGGTAAAGTGCCTACGGACTCCCCCGAATTCGACGAAGCCGAAGAAAAAGTGCGTCGCGAAATAGATTTCTTTATCAACAACGAAGGCACCCACTCGGTGGATTGGTTCCATCGCAAGCTCGGAAAAATCCTTTGGGACAAAGTGGGCCTGGCCCGCAATGCCGAAGGACTGAAAAAGGCCATTGAGGAAATTCACGAACTCCGTCATGCCTATTGGAAAGAAGTCAAAGTGCCCGGCCGGGCCGACGATTTCAATCCTGAATTGGAAAAAGCCCTATATGTGGGCGACTATATGGAATTGGCCGAACTTTTGGCCCTCGATGCCTTGCATCGCAATGAATCCTGTGGAGGACACTTCCGCGAAGAATACCAAACCGAAGACGGCGAAGCTCTTCGCGATGACGAACATTTTGCCTACGTGGCGGCTTGGGAATATCCGGCCGGCCCGTATGACCGGTATGAAAAAGCGGTGGACATCAGTCAGGCCATCCTGCACAAAGAACCGCTTAAATTCGAATTTGTTACTCCCACAACCCGTAGCTACAAATAATAACGACCATGAAACTGCATCTCAAAATATGGCGTCAAAATGGGCCTAACCACAAAGGCCGCCTGGTGGATTACGATTTGGACGGCGTTTCGCCCGATATGTCCTTCCTGGAAATGTTGGACATGCTCAATGAAAAGCTCATCGCCCGCGACGAAGAGCCCATTGCATTCGATCACGACTGCCGCGAAGGTATTTGCGGAATGTGTTCGCTCTTTATCAACGGACAGGCCCATGGCCCGGACGCACTGACCACAACATGTCAATTGCACATGCGCCGCTTCAAGGACGGCGACACCATTGTCATTGAGCCCTGGCGGGCCAAACCTTTCCCCATCATCAAGGATCTGGTGGTGGACCGCAGCGCTTTCGAACGTATCCAGCAGGCCGGCGGATATATTTCGGTCTATACCTCGGGCCGCACGGTGGAAGCCAACAACATTCCCATTCCGAAGGAAACCGCCGACAAGGCCTTCGATGCGGCCACTTGTATCGGTTGCGGTGCTTGTGTGGCTACGTGTAAAAATGCTTCGGCCATGCTCTTTGTGGCCGGACGCGTAAGCCACTTGAACCGTTTGCCACAAGGCCGTGTGGAAGCCGCCCGACGTGTGCAACAAATGATTGCCGCCATGGATGCCGAAGGTTTCGGTTCGTGTTCCAACACGGGCGCCTGCGAAGTGGCTTGCCCCAAAGGTATCTCATTGGCGGATATCGCCTATATGAACAAAGAATTCATAGCTTCGCATTTTAGCGAATAAGATGTTTGAATAATAATATAGCCCCGTTTTTTTCGGGGCTTTATTTTTTTGAGGTAATTTTTAAAGTTTATAAATCAATCCGGCATTGACAAAACTTGCACCCCATCCGGCTTCGGCATAAAGTCCCAAATGTTCGGTGAAAAACATATCGAACCCTACCATAAGATTATAGGTTAACCAAAATTTGGTGCCGGATTCCGTCAAATTTTCTTGATCGTAAATTTTATACATCAAAGGCCCGAACATTCCCTTGGCCAAAAAATAAAAATTATTCCGGTAGCCGTTGGATAAATATATCCGGCTGAACAAGGATAAATAGGCAATTTTTTGAGTTTTATGCCACAGCTCGGGTTTTTTGTTGTATCTCCACACCAATTGCGCATCGTAGCCCAATGACGCCCCCATACTTATTCGTTCCCAACTCATCAAAGCAAATCCCGCTTCCACAAAAGGCGTCTGGTGTTGGTAAATGTAGGTTAACTTTCGCTTGGGTTTAAAAAAATCTTTTGTTCCCACTTGAATATGAATGAATTTATCCCATCGCATCAATTGAGCTTGGACCTTGAAAAACGGAAACAAAATCCCTACTAACAGAAAAAGGATAATTTTTTGCTTCATACGTCCGTTATTTAAATTATTGGAAATTTTTTTGTCTCATAATAATACCGTAGTTTGCGAATACAATTTTAAAATAATCTTTTTAAAAATGCAATCCGTTTCCCCTAGAAAAACAATAAAATTATCCCAAAGATTTTTTCAATCCCTAACGGCTATCCTTTTGATTCTGCTGCTTTCGGCCGGAAGTTGCCGGAAAAAACATCAACCGCAGCGGCTTAAAGCTCTTTGGATTCATGATGCCTATGCCTCCATCAGGGGTGGCGAATTCCCCCGCATCAAGGCCGTATCTTGGTGGCATGAAAACTGGGAAGGTACCCAATTGCGCATCGATTCATCCCCCGAAGTTACCGAGGCCTATCGCCAAGCCGTAAGCGATACCTTTTGGCAAACCCAACCGGTTTTTGCCAACGAAAAACTCCTTCCACCCGCTTCGGGTTGTTATCATGCCGCTTTTCCCGATTTCGGCGGTCCCGAGGATATGGTTTCGGCCGACAGTGTCCGGCATTTCGAGCGTTTGGCAGGGAAAAACATCACGTGGGCCTATTTTTCCGACAATTGGTATGATCAAATCGGTTTCCCTTGGGATGCCGTGCAAGAAATTCACCGTGCCGGACGGGTGCCGTTTATCCGCATGATGGCCCGCGAAGATATTGCCGAGTATGAACCCGACACGCTCTACACCATGCAAAACATCATCGACGGCCGTTTCGATGCCGAACTCTTGCAATGGTTCCGCGACGCGGCCGCCACGGGTTACCCGATGCTCATCGAATTCGGCACCGAAGCCAACGGCGCTTGGTTCCCCTGGAACGGCACCTACCATGGCGGTGGCGAAACCACCGGTTATGGCGATCCTTCGTTCCCCGACGGCCCCGAACGTTTCCGCGACGCTTTCCGCCATATCGTTTTGCTGTCGCGTCAAGCGGG
>JALVVJ010000154.1 GCA_027023475.1 Flavobacteriales bacterium | reverse complement strand
GCCGGGCTGTCCGCTCAAATGCGGCTCGCGAAAACCGGTTTTTGTAAATCCGCCGTCGTGGTCTCTTCCTCCGGGAGCCCCCGCCGCCGGAACAAAAAATACGGCTTTCGCTTCGCCGCATAACCGCTCCCATCCCTGGCGCGGGTATTCCAAATTAGCAAGACACGGTTTCTAAACATTGTTGCCCGGTCAAAAAATAAACCTAACGATTAAACACCTTAATTTGATTTAAGGTTATAGCCAGAAAATTTTCTTCAAATGACAGCCACGAATGTTGGGGAACGCATTCCTTTGCATCCCGGCGAAGTCCCGTTTATTCTAAAGCCGGACCGAGCGGAAATAAGTCCCGTACGTATCGAAACGACAACATGGGAATTTCGAACGTGCCTACCGTCTGCTTTCCAAGACTTTCAATCGATAAGCTACTACTGTTAGGATTGCCCAGCATCAACTTCGTTCCAAAAAAGGCCGGTTATGATCGGGCAAATTGCAACAGAGGTTCAATATTCTCCATGTCGGCTTGGCGAAGCGCTATCAAATAACGCTCCCTGGCTTCGCCTTTTCGGACAAGGTTTTCTCCGCTCCAAGTAAAGACTTGGCGGTTGAATACGTGAGACACCAATATATCTGCAAACAAACGCGAATGACGACCGTTTCCATTAGGGAATAAATGAATCTTAACCATTCTGTGCTTACAACGTATGGCGATTTCGTCTTCCTGATAAGTTTTATGGTCTATCCAATATTTACAATCGTCAAGAAGTTTACGTAATTCCTGTTCGATAAAAAACTTATCAACGCCTATGTTTTTATTGGTTTTTCTAAAATTACCGGCCCATTTCCAAACTTTGCCGAACATTTTCCGGTGCAGTGTTTTTACAAATTCCACCGTTAGGATTTTGTCCTTTGAATATTTTCGTTTTAAACTCCACATTACCGCTTCTTCGATATTGGCCTGCTCAAAGGCATCCAATTCTTCCCTTGTGGAAATGGTTTTGATTTTAAGTTCATCGATTTCCTCGGGTTCCAAAGGTGTTTGCCCGGGTTCGTATTTCATGTTCAATCCCATAAATAAGGAGGAATTTCATTTTTTAATTCTTGTGCCTTTTCCTTAATGGCTTTTTCGATTTCCCGATCTGAAAGCCCTTGATTTTCCAAATGCATACTGACGGATGTGCGATTAACTATCTCCCGGGCTACTTCCCGGGCTCGTTTTTCGATCATTTGCTCTAATGAACTTTCATTGGGCAGAAATACATATACCAGCTTCATATCCAACGCTTTGGCAACCTGCCTAAGCACTTTCAAAGAAATGGTTCCCATCCGTTCTCTTTCTTCAATTTCCTTGACACTTTGAGGAGTAATTCCCAACCGCTTTCCCAATTGCCTTAAAGACATATTCAACGCTTTGCGAATGCTATAAATCCATCCATTAGGCGGAATGAGCGTTTCGTCGGCCCCGGTACACCGGCTTATTTTTTTATCGAGTTGTTCCCGGATTAGTTTTTGTGCTTTCATAAGGTTATAACCTGAAAATTTTTCTGCAAATTTAAGGATATAACCTGAAAATCGCAAATTCGATTTAAGGTTATAGCCAGAAAATTTTCTTCAAACGACAGCCACGGACCTTGGATAACACATTCCGTTGCATCCCGGCGAAGTCCCGTTGATTCCTAAATTATCTTCCCGCGTGCCGGACCGAGCGGTAATGGGACGCCGGGCGGGCGGCAGTTTTTTCCGCCCGGCGGAGGCGACCAGCAGGAAGCCCCACGCACGGGCGGGCGCGGGCGAGCCGCAGGCGTGGCCCGCGCAAAAAACGCCGCCCGCCCAAGAGCCGGAGGGCGCAGCCCGGAGGCGTGCCCATTGTAGCGGAGGGCCGGTTTCCCGAGCGCCCGAAGGGCGCGAGGGACACGCCCGAAAAATAAAAATCACCGGCCGCTTTATGCATTGCGTCAAAATCCTTATCTTGGTGGAACAAACGGCTGCATTATGGATATGAAGTTCAACCGGAACGAAGACCACAACAAACTCCTGGTTTCGCAGTTGCGTCAAAAACTGGCGCGCGTGGCCCTGGGAGGAGGAAAAAAACGCATCGAAAAAGAACACGCCAAAGGCAAAATGACCGCCCGCGAACGCATTGCCTACCTGCTGGACGACGACCGTCCGCAACTGGAAATAGGGGCATTGGCCGGCGAAGGTATGTATGAAGAACACGGCGGATGTCCGTCGGGCGGTGTGGTGGTCAAACTGGGCTATATCCACGGGCGCAAGGTCATCGTGGTGGCCAACGATGCCACGGTCAAAGCCGGCGCCTGGTTTCCCATCACCGCCAAGAAAAACCTGCGGGCCCAGGAAATAGCTATGGAAAACCGTATTCCCATCATCTACCTGGTGGACAGTGCAGGCGTTTACCTGCCTATGCAGGCCGAAGTGTTTCCCGACAAGGAACATTTCGGGCGCATTTTCCGCAACAATGCCGTGATGAGCCGGATGGGCATCGTGCAAATAGCCGCCGTGATGGGCAGTTGTGTGGCCGGCGGGGCTTATTTGCCCATTATGAGCGACGAGAGTTTGATTGTGGACAAAACCGGTAGTATTTTTTTGGCCGGCAGTTACTTGGTCAAATCGGCCATCGGCGAGGATGTGGACAACGAAACCCTGGGCGGTGCCACCACCCAAACCGCCATTTCGGGCGTGGTGGACCACAAGGCGGCCAACGACCGCGAAGCGCTGGACAAAATCAGGCGTATTGTGCGTAAAATCAAGGAACCCGTGCGGGCGGGATTTAACCGCATCGAACCCCAAGCGCCGGCCCGCAAACCCGAAGATGTTTACGGACTGATACCCATCAAACGCTCCGAACCCTACGATATGTATGAGGTTTTGGAAACGCTGGTGGATGCCGGCAGTTTCGACGAATACAAAGCCGATTACGGCAAAACCCTTATCACCGGCTATGCCCGCATAGATGGCTGGGCCGTGGCCATTGTGGCCAATCAGCGTAAAATCGTGCGCAATGCCCGCGGCGAAATGCAAGTGGGCGGTGTCATCTATTCCGATTCGGCCGACAAGGCGGCCCGTTTTATCATGACGGCCAACCAAAAAGGCATCCCGCTTGTTTTTTTGCAAGATGTTACGGGCTTTATGGTGGGCAGCCGCGCCGAACACGGCGGCATCATCAAGGACGGCGCCAAAATGGTACAAGCCGTGAGCAATTCCACGGTACCCAAATTTACGGTGGTGGTGGGCAATTCCTACGGCGCAGGCAATTACGCCATGTGTGGCCGGGCCTACGATCCGCGCTTTATGGTGGCCTGGCCTACGGCCGAAATTGCAGTGATGAGCGGCGCATCGGCATCGAAAGTGCTCCTGCAAATCGAAGAGGCACGGCTCAAAAAACAAGGCAAAACCATTGACCCGGAAACCGAACGCAAACTGTTGGAAAACATCCAGCGAACCTATGACGAACAAATTTCGCCCTATTATGCCGCCGCCCGCTTATGGGTGGACGCCATTATCGATCCCGTGGAAACCCGTCGGTGGATTTCCGAAGGCATCCAAACGGCCGATCACCGGCCGCCGGAACCTTTTAATCCGGGCGTGATTCAAACCTGAGTGGAGATGAACCTTTAACACATAAAAAAACCGCCTTTGTAAATAAAGGCGGTTTTGTTTTTTGTAATTCCGGCACGCTTAGTGCGGAATATGATGGAATAAGCTTTCTTCCAAATACGGGTGGTTGACCGGCAAGATGTAGCGGCGCTTGGCCATGGCCGAGAACACGGCAAACATAAACAAGCCGGTAAAGCCGAGCAACATACCCAATTCAATCCATCCGTAAACCGGATGCTTCATGGTTTCGGGATATACCATCAAATAGTGTTCGATGTATTTTCCAATCAGGAAAAAGACGGCAGCACAACCCAAAACCCTGTAATTCTTGGCCCAGCGGTTCCATAGCAACATAGAAAACGGGATAACAAACGTAAACACGATAACCGAGAGGAACAAGGGTTCCGAAAATTCGAAACGGCGTACAAAATAATATTCGGTTTCTTCGGGAATGTTGCCGTACCAAATCAGCATGTATTGGAAATACCAAGCATAGCCGAACAGGATGGAGCCCATAAAAATGTATTTGGACAAATCATGCCAGTGCGAAGGATTGATAAACGGAAAATATCCTTGGCGGTATAAATAAATGATAATTAAAATGATTACTGCCGCCGAGTGCACAAAGGCCGAAATGATTTCCTTGACCGGAAAAATGGTGCTATACCACAGCGGAGCCACGGTCATCATCCAATCCATCGAGGCGAAGATAAAGGTCAATGCAAAACTGAAAATATAAACGCGGGAATAGTATCGCGATTTATTGAAATAGACCAGTGCATTGTCCTTATCGTTGTCTTCTTTTTTGGAAAGATTAAGCAGGACTTTGATGGTCAGATACCATACGATAAAATACACAAACAAGCGCACAATAAAGAACGTAAGGTTCAAATACGGTGCTTTGTAGTGCAAATGATGGGCGATGAATTTATATTCTTCACCGAAATGCTTCACCGGATCGGACCAGGGATACAACACCTTCACACCGAGCGTTACGATAATAAGCATAAACACAAAGCCGTAGAGCAAATAATTGGTCATGCTTTCGGGCACACGCTTAAAGGCGGCCGACCAACCGGCTTCGGTGATATATTGAATCGACATCCAGAAAGCGGCACCCAATGCCAAGGACAGGAAGAAATAGTTGTGCATCAGCAACGATGACCATGCACGTTCCTTATCCGTAAAAAAGGCGGCCACTCCGGCAAGCAAGCCGATGATTATAAGAGCCAAACTAATGGTTTTCAGTTTTTTGGTAAACACAAATTGACGTTCCATAACTGCTTAATTTACTTTAAATCCGTTTTTGATGTAATGCACAATACGCCATCGGTCGGCGGGTTTGATTTGGCTGCCGTGGGCACCCATAATGGCCGAGCCCATGGTAATGACGTGATAGATTTCGCCGTCGGGATAACCGCGTACCAAATCCGTGTTCAGGTTGGCCGGCGGCACGTTGTAGAGCTTCATCTTGTAAAGCGTATTCTTGTCGGAGGTGTTGAAACCCTTACCGTCTTTTCCATGGCATACGGCACAATAAACATTATATTTTTGACGGCCTGTTTCCAAATTCTTTTTGTTTTTGGGAACAGGATTCACCAATTTTTCTCCGGCGGCCTTACGGTCGGCCAGTTTGTTTTTAAACGGATAGGGCTTTTTGCCGCGTGCCACGGTGCCTTCGGGCATGCGTTGCATGGTTTTACCGTCCTTAAATAATGGGTTCGTACTATAACTTTCGTAGGCCTTGGAATAGTACATATCAAAATCACCCATAAAATCACGATAGGGTTTTTCGTGGGTATGATTACATGCACTCAAAAATCCCAGGCCCATCAGTAGAAGTATGATTTTTTTCATAACATTCATTGTTTTACGCGTTCATTTCGATTTCCTTCATATCGATAGCACCGGTTTCGCGGAAAATGCTTTCGGCTTTGTCCTTGGCATCATCCGGCACCACTACCACGAACTTGTCCACATGCATACCCGGATATTCGAAGGGTAACTTTTTCATTGGAATCAATCGTTCCTGATGG
Source organism: Flavobacteriales bacterium (assembly GCA_027023475.1). Taxonomy (GTDB): domain Bacteria; phylum Bacteroidota; class Bacteroidia; order Flavobacteriales; family Flavobacteriaceae; genus JAADED01. The sequence goes on along the minus strand of JALVVJ010000154.1, from coordinate 2,311 downwards.
AAAAAGGTCAATGTGGTCAAAACCACCACCGTGAGTACCATCAGTACGAACAGCAGGATAACAAATACCAACGAAAAGCTGGGTTTTCCGCCGATGTTGAGCGGATAATCGATCACAAAGGTATAAACCAATCCGGCCAATGTGCCGATAACGGCAAGCACACCATACACAAAGGCCAGGAATTGAATATTGGAATGGATGTGCAATTTTTCGAAGAGTTCTTCGATAACAAACGGCGTTACCACATCATCCACTTTTACGTGGTCTTCGTTCATGCGGTCAATGCCTTTGAGCAACTTCACATCGTCGTCGTAAACACCTATGAACTTTTTCATTTGATTAATTTTTTTTCGAAGATGTCATATACCGATGCTTCAACCGTGGTTTCGGTTTGACGTTTGGCTTGCTGTTTGAGTTCGTTCATGGCCATAATGGGCAGGTAACGCATAAAGAGCAATACGCCAACACCGAACAGGCCGATGGTACCCAAATAAATACCGATATCCACAATGGTGGGTGAATATTCGCTCCAATTGGCCGGAAGGAAATCCTGGGCCGTGGGCGGGATAACAATATTGTAACGTTCGAGCCACATGCCGATGTTGATGATGATGGAAATGATAAATAACCAAACCAAATTACGACGTACTTTTTTGAACCAGAACAATTGCGGCACTATGGCGTTGAAAATAAACATGGCCCAGTAGGGAAAGGCATAATCACCGGTGAGGTAGGCTTCGTCAAATACATATTCTTCGTACATATTGGACGAATACCAAGCAATGAACAATTCGATCAAATATGCCGAGCCCATGATCAAACTCACGAAGATGATAATACGGGCAATGGCATCCAAGTGATCGTCGGTAACGTATTCATGCAGTTTATAGACTTTCCGGATGATAATCATCAGGGTAAGCACCATGGCAAAACCGGAGAAAATAGCTCCCACCACAAAGAAAGGCGGGAAGATGGTTTCGTGCCAACCCGGCAGCACCGATACCGAAAAGTCGGTGGATACGATGGAGTGTACCGAGATAACCAAGGGAGCAGCCAAGCCACCGAGAATAATCACTGCATCTTCAAAACGGCGCCAAGCTTTGAGCCGGCCCATAAAGCCGAAACTGAGGGCTGAAAAGATCTTTTTCTTGATGCCGGTACTACGTTCACGTATGGTGGCAAAGTCGGGAAGCATGCCCATATACCAGAACAGGAACGATGTGGTCAAGTAGGTGGTAATGGCCAATACGTCCCAAAGCAAGGGCGAGTCCCAGTTGACCCACAATCCGCGGCTGTTGGGCCCGTAAGGGAAAATGAAAAATTCATCCCACGGACGGCCAACGTGAATGGCCGGGAACAAACCGGCAGCCAACACGGCAAAAATGGTCATGGCCTCGGCCGCACGGTTGATGGATGTTCGCCACTTTTGACGCAATACCAACAGGAAAATGGAAAAGGCCGTACCGGCATGACCGATACCAATCCACCATACAAAGTTGATAATGGCCCATCCCCAGGCGTTTTGGTTATTATTACCCCACATACCGATACCTTTGGCAATGGTTAAAGGAACATAATAACCCAAACCAATGGCCAAAAGAATGAAGAAAAAGATAAAGCCGGCCCACCACCATTTGGGCGCCGAATACCACTTGGGTTCCGACTCCTGGTGGCGAAGCACATCTTCGGTTATTTGGGTATAGGATTTATTTCCCAGTATTAATTCACCCCGTACTGATTTTTTATACATAATTCTTTTGTTTTATGCTTTATGATGTTCTCCGTGACTTGATTCATGCGATTCAGCTTCCAAACTGTAATCAAAATCCACATGTTCTTTGTTGCGAACCTTGGTCATATACACCACGCTGGGTAGCGTGTGCAGTTCTTCGAGCAAGCCGTAGGAACGGTCGTCGTCGAAGAGTTTTACGATGCGCGCATCGGGCATATTGGTGTCGCCGAATACGATGGCGCCCGTAGGACATGCCTGTTCACAAGCCAGTTGAATTTCACCGTCTTTGAGTTGGCGTCCTTCGGCTTTGGCTTGTAGTTTACCGGCTTGGATACGTTGAACACACATGGTACATTTTTCCACCACGCCGCGCTGACGAACCACCACGTCGGGGTTGAGCACCATGCGTTTGATTTCGTCGCCGAACAAGTAGGGATAATCCCCGCCTTCGACAAAGTTGAACCAATTGAAACGGCGCACCTTGTACGGACAGTTGTTCATACAGTAGCGCGTACCGATACAACGGTTGTAGGCCATACTGTTGAGCCCTTCCTTGGTGTGAGGCGTTGCTGCCACCGG
>JALVVJ010000153.1 GCA_027023475.1 Flavobacteriales bacterium | reverse complement strand
ACATCGCGATAAAAGTTCGTAACCGGCACTTCGGCCGTGGGAATCAAATACAGGTTGTCTTTTTCGATGTGATACATTTGCCCTTCCTTGTCGGGCAGTTGTCCGGTGCCGTAGCCCGATGCTTCGTTGATCAGGTGCGGCGGTTGGGTTTCCAGATAACCTGCGGCGGTGTTGCGGTCGAGGAAAAAGTTGATCAATGCCCGTTGCAGCCGTGCGCCTTTGCCTTTATAGACCGGAAATCCGGCGCCGGTGATTTTGTTGCCCAACTCAAAGTCGATGATGTCGTATTTTTTGGCCAAATCCCAGTGGGGCAACGGATTGTCGCCCAAACCGGGTTTTTCGCCCCAGGTGAACACGGTTTCGTTGTCTTCTTCATTTCGTCCGGCCGGCACCGACGGATGCGGCACGTTGGGAATTTGCAGCAGCACCTCGCGCAGTTCGTTTTCGACCGATTGCAATCGTGCGGCCAATGTTTTGGACTCTTCTTTAAGGGCGGCGGTTTTGGCTTTCAGCGTTTCGGCTTTTTTGACTTCGCCCGTTTTGTAGAATTGTCCGATTTCTTTCGACAGCCGGTTCATTTCGGCCAGCAGGCGGTCGGTTTCGGTTTTGAGGGCCCGGCGTTGGTCGTCCAGTTCCAACACCCGGCGCAGCAAGGGTTCGAAGTCTTTGTTTCGCTTGGCCAGGCCGTTCTTGACTTGTTCGAAATGTTCGCGAATAAAAGGGACGGACAGCATAGGTTCGGATATTTTATTCCCTGCAAATATACCGCTTTTTCGTGTGGTGGTGGAGTTGATTTTTCGGGCGCCCCGCCGCACGCGTTCGTGGCGGCTGCGCCGCACCGGCAGGCGTTTCGGGACGACGGAGCGCCCTCCCGCCTGCCGGCACTCACGCGGCGCCCACCGGGCTGTCCGCTCAAATGCGGCTTGGGCCGCGGCGGTTTGCTAAGGGCCGGCTGCGGTGTCTCCTCAATACTTCGGAGCCTCCTCGCCGGCAGCAAACCATGCCGCGCCGGCATCGCTTCAAGCATAAAGTATTGGAAAAGTTGCAGTTATTTTTGTCGAGAACAAAGCCGGCAATCCGAAGGCATAGCCGTAGCTATGGCAAGGGGTGCCAATGCCGTTGTCGGCAAAAAGAACAAAACTTGGTGTGATAATTTATGCTTGAAGCGATGCCTACCCTTCGCCGCATAACCGCTCCCATCCCTGGCGCGTTTGGCGCGCGATAAATCGCGCTTGAATATCGAACACCGGACAATCGAACGGTGATTTGTGATTTATTTTCCGCTACTGTATTTATTGTATCCGTTTGGCAGTAAACAAAGCACTCAAAAACGCCTCCTATCTAAACATCAGGAATGTAGCGACTTATTGCAGAAATGAAAGGACAGCAGGAAAATATCTCTTTTCATCTGGAATAATAGCTATGCGAACGGGAACCGTTAGCTATGAAACCAAAGCGCAAGAATAGGAGTCACACTAAATTTCTTTTTTCATTAATATCGAATCCCCTTTATCCTTCAATGCCCTATAACCAAATTTTTGATATAGTTTTTTGGCAGGATTATCTTTAAAAACAGTCAATTGAATAGTATTTTTGTTTGTTTCGGACACCTGTTTTTCTATCAAAAATAAAACATAAGTTCCTATCCCTTTTCCTGTCATTGTAGGAGATATTTGAATATTACTTATATAAAAGCAATTATTTCTCTCTTGAAGTACATAAAACCCAATCCTTCTATTATTTTTTAGAATGATTTTTGTTTCTAATGGATTAAAATCTTTACGAAAAGCTTTTGGATTCCAACCACCCCAATACTTCTTAAAATAAGGAAACATATTTTTTTTGGTTAAACGATAGCAGTATTGATAGTCCTTCCACGTTGCTTTTTTAATTATTATAGATTTGAAGTTCATAATATTTAAAGACCTTCGATTATTAATAAACTTATAAGTTCCAAGTAAGCCAACGGGTATGTGTATGAGTAGTGGCGGGGTTTTTTGCACGTTCGTTCATTATTGCACATTGTTGATTTTTCAGTATATTGTTCATTTTTAGCACTTTGCCTGCTATTACTTATACACAATGTTAAGCAAAGTTTTTAACTATTTTAAGTAATTTTTTCATTTCTTTTTCTGTGTCTAGTCTCCCTCTCTTTATAAGTTTGTTATAGTTTTTAAGAAGTTTTGAAGGTCTAGGATTTCTAATAATATTTTTTATTTTGTCTTTATTTGTATACTGAAAATCATATCCATATCTATTTAAAAAGGCTATAATTGTTAAATGCAAAAGTTGTAATCTATCAAAACGCAATCTTTCCTCATTTGGTGACAAACCGTCAATAAATGCACATAATCGTTCATACTTTTCTTTTTCTTCTCTTACTCTGTCAAGAAAAACTGAAAAATCTACTACGTCGTTTTTTTCTGTTATCAATATTGATGTTATGCTTTCAAAATCATTTCTAAAAAAATGGTCTTTGGAAATATTATCATCATATTCAAACCCCTCAAATAAATACAAATCACACATAATCTGAGGAAAAATTTGAAGGTATTTTACAAAAAATAAATCTTCATTAGACGCTATTGTTGTATCTAAAAAAATCATTTCATTGTTAACAACTTTTATCCACGCAAAGAAAGATAGTATTCTATAAATAAATGAATTAAAATAATAATTGTCAGCAATAAAATATTTTCCATTTACTAAATGCCACTCTTTTATATAATTTTCTTTAAAATTCCAAAATCGATGATTTAATTGTTCTGCACTGTTCAATAAATTAGATTTATTTTTAGCTAATACGTCTTTAATTTTTTTTCTTTGTTCATATTTATGTTCTTCTTTCAGTTTAAATCTAAATATTCCTTTTTCTATAATTGGTCTAAGAATAAAAACTGTAATCACAGAAGTAATTGCAGCAATAATTGCAGCGATTACTTCTGGCTCTATGATAATTTCATTCATATAAATTTATTTATACTAATTTCGCTTAACGATTACATATAGTTACTTAGTTATCTATATTTTCCATTTACACACCCATTTTTGTTGTTTTATTTCCCGCATTTTGTTGTGTATAGATAGTTTTTCTATGAGATTTAAATATTTTCCAACCCCAAATTTAAAAAATTTTCCAATTAGCCATCATCCATCCCGGGATATTTTGGCTTTTGGTATCCATCATCAAAAATATAAGTGAATCGCCGAATTTGTTCCCGCGCATTGCACGACTGTATCTGTCAAAGCTCGAAAGATGTCCTTTTGATTAGAAAATAAATAAAACCTGATATATATCATAAAATAGAACGTGAATCATATATTAGAATAATCAAAATAATTGGCAAAACGCCATTTCGGTTTATCGTAATGTCACTTATATTTTTGTTATATTCTATTGTTATTCAAATATTTAAAATTATTTTTTGTGCTCGAAGTTTGTATTTTTAAGCGATGAACACGGCTTTGTGATGAAATCTGATTAAAAATATTTCGACAAATGATATTAGTCATAAAAAACAAATCCCAAATCACCGGATTCACCGCTTGTCAGTTTAGGTATCTCCGCTTCCTTGTATTTTATGCGCATCAAAAAAACGATGACTATGGAAAATATGTTTACTGCGCCCAAACAAAATTGGGAAAAATGGGAGACCAAACTGGTGATATACAGTATTTTAACAGGTATTATCGGCTTAATTGTCTTGGGATGGCTGCTTCACGTTTGGTAAAAATGCGCCACCTGGAAGCCCTGATCGGATTTTCGGGTGAGCTTTGGACCGCCCGGTTAGACGGCCACCGGTTCGAAGCGCTCGAATGGAACCTGTTGCAGGAACAACTCATCCTCCATTGCCGCGAAAACTATCCCGGCGAGGCCCTTCGCCTACGGCTTCGCTTCGATATGCGCCATATTCCGCGGTGGTTTCATCAATATCAAACCCATTACTTCAACGAAATAATCGAAATAAACACATAAAACTATGGAAACAAATACAACTCAGGTCAATCGTAAATGGTATAGCGGGATGATAAGCACCGAAGATTGGTGGGCCGCCTGGTTGGGTATTTTTCTTTTCCTGCTGGGTATGCTTCATATTTTCGGTATCGATGCCGTGGGATGGATGATCAAACCCAAACACTGGGAGCTGACCGATTTGTTGAATGATTTTTCCTGGGCCAAACTCCTGAAAACTTCGTCCAAAACCTACGCCCACTGGCATCCGTTGGTGGCCTTGCTGTTTTCCTACGCCGCCTTGCTTTTGATGACCACGGCGGGCGCCTATTTTATGAAATGGAACCTGCGTAAATATGTCAAAGGATTTACGGTGGTCTTTTTCCTGACCGTTTTCACCTGGATTTTGGGCTACGAAGCCCATATCTCGGCCGTGGATGCCACGGTGAAAGGACACAATTGGTACCGGGAATTCGGTTTGAGCTGGGGCTTGCAATTGGGTGGAGCATCCTTTATCATCGCCTTGATTGCCGGCTTGCTCATCGGTAATTTTTTCAAGGGCTGGGCCGGTCGCCTGGCCGAAGCGGCCAAACCCGAATGGTTTATCAAAACGGCCATTGTGCTTTTGGGCGCCAAAATGGGTATTATGGCCATGAAAGCCGCCGGTTTTACCAAGGATTTGGCCTTGGCCGGAGCGGCAGCCGCTTTTGTGGCTTATTTGCTTATTTGGCCGGTGGTATATTACATTGCCCGTAAATATTTCGGGCTCAACCGCGAATCGGCGGCGGTGTTATCGTCGGGCATTTCCATTTGCGGGGTGTCGGCATCCATTGCCACGGCCGGTGCCGTGCGGGCTAAACCCTTGATTCCCGTGGCCGTTTCGGGACTTATTGTGGTGTTTGCGCTCATCGAATTGGTGGTATTGCCGCCGGCCTACGTCAAATTGGCGCCCGAACAACCCATCGTCAACGGGGCCGCTATGGGAATGACCGTCAAAACCGACGGTGCCGATGCGGCCGCAGGTGCCATCCTGGATGATTTACATCGCGTGCAGCACCTTCGCCAAACCGGCGAAAAATGGGAAGAAGGGTGGATACTCAGCGCCGCCATTCTGACCAAAATATGGATTGACATTTTTATCGGTATTTGGGCCTTTGTGCTTACCTTGGTATGGTTGCGCCATGTGGACAACCGCGGGGTCAAAAAGAAACTGCCGGGCAGTGAGATTTGGCACCGCTTTCCCAAGTTTGTTCTGGCCTATTTGGTGGTTTGGTTTGTTTTGATGTTTATTTTCAAATTTATTCCCGGTATCCTTCCCGCCGCCAAGGAAGGCGCCCATTTGGTGCAAGGAAGTTATCGTAAATTCCTGTTTATGCTCACCTTCCTGACCATCGGGTTGATTACCGATTTTTCCAAACTGCGCGGAATGGGGCGTTTGGCCTTGCTCTACGGCTTGGCACTGTTTGTGTATATCGCGCCTTTGGCCTACCTTGTGGCTTGGATATTCCACCACGGTATGCTTCCGCCCGTGGCGGACTAAGCTATTGGAAATGAATCAATACGACATAGCCGTAGTTGGTGCAGGAATAGTGGGACTGGCTACGGCTTTTCGTTTGTTACAAACCCGTCCGGGTGCGCGGATATTGGTATTGGACAAAGAAAACCGCCCGGGCCGGCATCAAACGGGCCGTAACAGCGGGGTGATTCATTCGGGCATTTATTACCGGCCGGGCAGTGCCAAAGCACGCAATTGCATCGAGGGCTACCGGCTGATGCTTGATTTTTTGGAAAAATCCGGCATTCCCTACCGGATTTCGGGCAAACTGATTGTAGCCACCGGTGAGCCCGAAGAAAACCGGCTCCAAGAACTCTACCGCAACGGACAGGAAAACGGGCTTGAACGTATCCGCCTGCTCACCGCCCGCCAAATCCGGGATTACGAACCGCACATCACGGGCAGGGCGGCCTTGTGGGTGCCCTACACGGGCATTACCGACTATGGCCGCGTGGCTACCGCCTTGGCCGCAAAACTGCGGGCCGGAGGCGTTGAAATACGTTTGGGCCAAAGGGTGAAACGTATCGTTCCCGGGCCTGTGCCCGAACTACACACATCCCACGGAATAGTCAAGGCAAACCGCGTGGTGGTGGCCGCCGGATTGCAATCGGACAGGTTGTGGGGCGGAAACGAATTCCGCATCGTCCCGTTCCGGGGCGAATACTACTTTATCCGTCCGCCCAAAGACCGGCTTATCCGTAGTATGGTTTATCCGGTGCCCGACCCGCGTTATCCTTTCCTGGGTATTCACCTCACGCGCCACATCGACGGGTGCGTAAGTGCAGGCCCTTCGGCCATGCTTGCGCCCGGACGTGAGGCCTACGGAAAATTCGATTGGAATGCCCGCGATTTGGCCGGCACCTTGCGGTTCCCCGGATTTTGGCGTATGGCCCTGCAAAACCGCAGGGCCGGATGGGTCGAAATCCGGCGCTGGCTCAGCAAGCGGGCCTTTTTGCAGGCCGCCCGTAAATTTTTGCCGCAACTGGAACCGGACGACCTTACCGGCTATCACGCCGGAATCCGCGCGCAATTGGTAGACCGCCAAGGCCGTTTGGTGGACGATTTTGTGTTTCGCAGGGCCGAAAATGTGCTCTACGTGCTCAATGCACCTTCGCCGGCCGCTACGGCTTCGCTGTCCATCGGGCGGCATATTGCCGAAATTATTTGATCGGGCCGGAATTTTCCGGGTAAAATTCCTTACATTTGGATAAATCCGAAAAATTAAACCAACAATGAATACTCACAACGATATGCACGAGCGCATCGCCCGCTTGGATCCCGAAATCCTGTGGCGCAATTTTGTGCTGTTCAACGCCGTGCCGCGGCCTTCGAAAAAGGAGCAAAAAGCCATTGAGTATGTGGAAAACTTCGGCCGTAAATTGAGCCTGGAAACCATCCGCGACAAGGCCGGCAACGTGATTATCCGCAAACCGGCTACGCCGGGTATGGAAAACCGCGAAACGGTCATCCTGCAAGCCCACGTGGATATGGTGCCGCAAAAAAACAAAGGTGTGGAGCATGATTTTGAACGCGAAGGCATCAAAATGCTCATCGACGGCGATTGGGTAACGGCCGACGGCACCACACTGGGCGCCGATAACGGCATCGGCGTAGCGGCCATTCTTGCACTTTTGGAGTCCAATGACATTCCGCACCCGCCTTTGGAAGCCCTGTTTACTTTCGACGAAGAAACGGGTATGACCGGTGCCCACCAATTGGAATCCGGACTGCTCAAAGGCAAAATCATGCTCAACCTGGACACCGAAAACGATACCGAATTGGACATCGGATGTGCCGGCGGCATCGATGTTACCGCCACCGGAACTTATCGACAAACCGAACCCATGGCCGGCGGCAAGGCCTATCACCTGTTTGTCAAAGGGCTTACGGGCGGGCATTCGGGTATGGACATCCACCTCTACCGCGGCAATGCCAATAAAATCATGAACCGCCTACTATACGTTATTCTGAATCGTGGTGGGCAAATCGCTTATGTTCATGGCGGCGGTTTGCGCAATGCCATTCCGCGCGAAAGCGAGGCCCTGGTGGTTTTGCCGGCCGCCCGGGCGGATGAAATATTGCAAGAACTCCAACGCCTGATTGCCGACATCAAGCACGAACAGAAGAAACAGGATCCCGACCTGCAAATTCTTATCAGCGAAGACCAAATGCCCGGACAGGTGATGTACGACGACGACGCACGGGCACTTGTGCATTCGGTTTACGGCGCCCACAACGGCGTTTACCGGATGAGTCCCGACATTCCGGATTTGGTGGAAACATCCAACAATGTGGCCCAGGTGCGTGCCGAGGACGGAAACATCACCATTGGCAACCTGACGCGTTCGTCGGTGGAAAGCACCAAACACGATTTGGTCAATGCCCTGACAAGTGTATTTAACCTGGCCGGCTACGACGTAAAAACCGCCGGCGACTATCCGGGTTGGGAGCCCGACCCCAATTCGCAAATCCTGGGCTT
>JALVVJ010000152.1 GCA_027023475.1 Flavobacteriales bacterium | reverse complement strand
CACGGCGAGGCCTGAAAGGCCTGCATCAAAAAACGCCTTGTGCAAATTGCGCAAGGCGTTTTTGATTGGAAAAGCATCCGGTTTTATCCGTTCAACCGTGCTTCGAGGTTATCTTTGAGCGTTTGCAGGAATTCTTCCGTGTTCAGGTAATGTTCACGGCGTAGTTTGTCCTTATGAATGAGCAAGGCCAAATCCTTGGTCATTTTGCCGCTTTCAACGGTTTTGATTACCACGTCTTCCAGCGTATCGGCAAATTGGATGAGTTCCTGGTTGCCGTCCAATTTACCGCGATGCCGTAGTCCGGTGGTCCAGGCAAAAATCGAGGCAATCGGGTTGGTGGAAGTTTCTTCGCCCCTTTGCCAACGGCGATAGTGCCGTGTTACGGTGCCGTGGGCGGCTTCGGCTTCCAGGGTTTTGCCGTCGGGCGTGAGCAGGGCCGAAGTCATTAAGCCCAACGAACCGAATCCTTGGGCTACAATGTCGGACTGTACGTCGCCGTCATAGTTTTTGGTGGCCCACACAAATCCGCCGTTACCTTTGAGTGCAAAGGCCACCATATCGTCGATAAGCCGGTGTTCATACCAAATGCCGGCCGCTTCGAATTTTTCCTTGAATTCCTTGTCGTAAATTTCTTGGAAAATATCTTTGAACCTGCCGTCGTAGGCCTTCAAAATGGTGTTTTTGGTGGAAAGGTAAAGCGGATATTTAAGGTCCAATGCGCGGTTGAACGACGCACGGGCAAAGCCTTCGATCGATTCGTCGGTGTTGTACATAGCCATAGCCACGCCGTCGCCCTTGAAGTCATATACTTCGTAGACCTGTGGCTCACCGTTTTCGGGTTCGTAAACCAATTTCAGTTTGCCTTTACCTTTGGTAACAATATCGGTGGCCTTGTATTGGTCGCCGTGGGCGTGCCGGCCGATGATGATGGGTTTTTCCCATCCGGGAACGTATTTGGGAATGTTTTTGATGATAATCGGCGCCCGGAAAACCGTTCCGCCCAGGATGTTACGAATGGTTCCGTTGGGCGATTTCCACATTTTTTTGAGCCCGAACTCTTCCACGCGGGCTTCGTCGGGCGTAATGGTGGCACATTTAACGCCCACGTTGTATTTTTTGATGGCCAAAGCGGCATCCACCGTTACTTGGTCGTCGGTGGCATCGCGGTTTTGGATGCTCAGGTCGAAATAAACGATGGGTAAATCCAAATAAGGCAAAATCAATTGTTCCTTGATGTAATGCCAAATAATCCGGGTCATTTCGTCCCCGTCCAATTCTACGATGGGATTGTGAACTTTAATTTTTTTCATTGATAGGAATTTTTCGTTACAAACATAACAAACTTCAATGGATTTTAGACCTGATTTTGTTCAGGATTTTCAAGGATTGAAGCATTTTTGTCAATCGTATTTCCGGATAAAAAATCGGTAAAAATAAAGATGGTAAACAAAAAATCCCGGCGTCTTCACTCCGGGATTTTTGCGGATGTTTAATCCTGTTTTTTGGCAAAGGATCGTTTTTCCTTGATGCGAGCTTTTTTGCCGCGCAATTTACGGAAGTAGAAAATACGTCCGCGACGTACTTTACCGCGTTTGTTTACTTCGATTTTTTGGATTGCGGGCATATTGATGGGAAAAATACGTTCCACACCGATATCGCCCGACATTTTGCGCACCGTAAAAGTTTCGGTGGCGCCGCTTCCACGTCGTTGGATTACCGTTCCGCGGAAAAACTGCGTACGCGTTTTGTTTCCTTCGCGGATTTCGTAGTAAACGGTAATGGTGTCGCCCGCATCAAACTGCGGAAAATCCTTTTTTTCGATCAGTTGGTCTTCTACAAACCGGATAATGTCGTCCATTGTTCCGAAATTTTAGACGTTAGGGCAAGGAAACATCCACGCACCCTGCGCCAGCGGTTTCGCAAGCCGGATGCAAATATACGATATTTTTTATTCAAAAAAGCCCTTGGCTATTTCCACCAATTGGTTGAAACTATCGGCATCGAGCGAAGCGCCGCCCACCAAGGCGCCGTCCACGTTGGGCCGGGCGAAAATATCGCGTGCATTGGCCGGTTTTACGCTGCCACCATAAAGAATCATCAAGGCATCGGCCAAGACCTGGCCGTATTTCCCTGCGATCAATCCGCGGATATGTGCGTGCATTTCGTCGGCTTGTTCGGGCGATGCCGTTTTTCCCGTACCAATGGCCCAAACGGGTTCGTAGGCGATTTTGACCAAGCGCCAATCTTCGGGTTGCAGGTCGAAAAGCACTTGGGTGATTTGTCGGGCCACGGTTTCAAAGTGCAGGCCGGCTTCGCGCTGTGCCAGGGTTTCGCCCACGCAGTAAATCATTTCCATATCATTTTCGATGCCCGTTTGCACCTTGCGCCGCAAGGTTTCGTTGGTTTCACCGAAATAGGCCCGGCGTTCCGAATGGCCCAGAATCACGCCATAGACACCTATCGACCGTAGCATCCCGGCCGACACTTCGCCCGTGTAGGCGCCCTTTTCGGCCCAATGCATATTTTGGGCAATAATATCCACATCGGTGTCTTCGAACAATTGCACCAAGCGATACAGGTTCGTAAACGAAGGCGCGATTTTGACTTCCACCCGCGGGTGGGCGCGGTAGATTTGTTCGAAACGGGCCGAAAAATCTTCGGCTTCGGGCAGGTTCAGGTTCATTTTCCAGTTGCCGGCCACACAAAGTTTGTTCTTGTTTCGCATCGTGATGGCTTTTGGCGGCAATTTACAAAGATTGAGCGGAACCACTCATTGGGCGGGCAAGTAAACGTATAAGGTATCGCCGTTTTTGTTGGCCCATTGGTAATCACGGATAAAAGGATTGTAGTAACGAAGCTGACCATAGGTTAGGCCGAATTTCCGGGCAAATCCGGGCCACGAGCTCACGGCCGTGTCCACCATCACTTTGCGCAATTCCGGCAGGTGATACAAATCCTTTTCGCGGAAGTGGAAGCCGTAGTCCTGCGGATGTTCCATAATTTCCTTGATGGCGGCAATGCGATAGATGTATTTGGCGGTTTCGGGATTAAGGTAAAGGTCGTAATAGTCGGTTGCCCCTTGGTCGTCCAGGGCTTTTTGCAGGCCTTGCTGTCCGCGGTTGTAAGCAGCTGCGGCCAGGGTCCACGAACCGAATTGTTGCCGGGCCTCGGCCAGGTAGCGGCAGGCGGCTTCGGTGGCCAGCCACGGGTCGTAGCGTTGGTCGATTTCCTTATCGACAATGAGCCCGTATTTGCGGGCCGTGCCTTTGATCAGTTGCCAAATGCCTGCGGCGCCGGCCGGACTGACCACGGGTTCCAAATTGCTTTCGGCCACGGCCAGGTATTTGAAATCCTCCGGTATGCCGTAGCGTTGCAAAATGGGTTCAAAAAGCGGAAAATATTTTCGCGCCCGCTTGAATTTGAGCAGTGCATACGATTGCCAATACACATTGACAAGCAGTTCGCGGTCGAGGCGTTCGCGCACCCAAGGTTTTTCCACCGGAACCCGTTCACCGGCAAAATACAAGCTGTCGGGCAACGGCAGGGCATAGATGCGGTAATGTTCCTTAAAATCGTCGGTTACGGCCTTGTCGGTAACGGTGTTTTCCGTACTGCGGACAAAAAAACTAAGCACAAAACCCAAAAAAATACCCGATACCAAAATGCCGATACGCTTACGCATTGCCGGAAATGTTTGGGTAAAAATACGGAATTCCGCCGGGATTGGCAAAAGCAAATAGATAAGGATATTGTGAAAATGATTAACTTTGAAAGACTACACTATCGGTATGATTTATGAATGAATTTAATAAATACAGATTCTTGCTCAAATATTTGTTTTCGATTTTATTACTTTTGTGGGAAATTGTTATTTTTTTAAGTCTCATATGGGGAGAAGACCCGCATTTTCCCTATCTATTGTTTATTACGCTACTTGCTATTACAGCAGGCCTTTCTAAGGTAAAGTATTCCAACGAAATTTTTGTTGTTATGGCCTTTCTATGGATGGCTTTTAGTGCGGAAACAATCGGTTATTTTATCTTTTTTGAAAAATTCAATCTCGGGAGGATGGCCTTAGGTTATATTCCTTTTTTGATAGCCATGGGTGTTCTTTTAGGTGTTGATAAAATTTTTCCAAACACAAATGTTATTATCCAAAAAAAAATGCTGATAATGATTGCATTGGTATTGGGCATCGGTTCCTATGGATGTAAATCGTTTACGCTGGATAGAAATTGTATTCTTTTTCCGGGTAACAATCAAGCATCGTATATGATTGAAATTGTTATGACACCTAAAAATTATTTAAGCTTACAACTAAAAGACGAAAATTTTAGAAAAGAAATTGAAGCCAATGGAATTAAGGATAAATATTGGGGTAATTATTATTGTCCTGAAATGAAAATACGTGTATGGACCACTTTTGGGAAAATCGTTTCTGCTAAAATCATTTCTTTTAATAATACCGATACAGGGAAAAAATATGTTTTTAAAAGCCACATACGTTTACCTTGGAACAAACCTTATGTAGCTTATGGTGAAGGTAATATTTTAGTTCCGGATGAACCGCATTTGTGGTATTAAGATGCGTTTTCGAAAAGTTATTTGATAAAAGGTAATCGCTATGGTTAAAACAAGTTTATTTGTTGTTGTTTTGATAATAATTACGAGTAAGGTTCTGGCACAAACTCCATTAGGAATCGGACTTGTCCGTATCCGTTTTGATGAGCATTTGAAATTGAACTTTTATTCCGATACGATGAACATCGAACCTGTCAAAACGCTACAATTTTATTACGACCCCAACATCGATGCCGCGAGCATAAAAAACTTGGACCTCCAACTCCATTGGCTAAAACCGGAAGCACTTTGGTTGGATTACCATTTTATGGTTTTCCGGCTTGTTTCTCAAACAGGCCGTTGGTTTAAGGTAATAGTGAATAACGAAAACGGCCGGAGCTATTGGATAAAACGGACTAACAAAACGGAATTTCAATCTTGGGAATCCTACCTGAAAGGAATGGTTTCCGTTGCCCGTCTCCCACAATTCCCCCAAAAAATCAGGTCCAAGCCGGACGACCACGCTCCCGGCATCGAATTTCAGGGCCCGGATTGTTTTGTGGTCAAATCGGTTCGTGGTGATTGGTTGGAAATCGCCACATCCGGTATTTGCGATGAAACTTCCAAGCAAATCAAATCGGGATGGATTCGTTGGCGCAAGGGCAACCGGCTGCTCATTGAATATTTCCCTACCTGTTGAAAAGGAATTAAATTAATGAGCTATTTCCCCGAAGCTTGTTAGCATCCGAATCTGATATCAATAATGATTTTCCCGTTTTTTCTCCACCTAACCCAGCCGATAATGTCTTTTTGGGATGGCCCCTCGCCAGGCACGCATTCTTTGTCGTCTTTTACTTTGAGCCAATCTCCTTTAATTTCTATGGGCACGTAAGTGTATTTCATATAATCCCGGATAATTTCAGCACTATCGTTGGGTGCTTTTCTTAGTGGGTTTTGAGGCCTTTTATATAGGTATGGCGAACCGGCCATAACGTATTGTTCGGGGGTTTTAAATTCCAAAATATCCTTGTATCTTTTATCAATCAAATACGTTTTACCGTTTATTTTTACCAGATAAAATTTATCATTCAAATCTTTGGCTTTCATTATAAATAAGCCGTATTCTGCATCATAATGATCGGTGGACAAAAGATGCTTGTATAAATGTTCGTCATCAATTATTTCATAAGGTTTACCATTGATTATTACCCGTTTTTCTTTGAAATAATAAACCGTGTCTCCGGCTTTATTCAGAATAACTAATGATTTCCCGTTATGGTATATCGAAGCCAAATCAATATGTAAAAATCCTTCTTTGCTTTGTGTAGAACGATTCGCGGATTGCTTTATCGTGTTACGGCTATCAATGCTTATGGGTTTTTGTGATACAATTCGATTGTCGGCCGAAACATTATTATCATTATTACATCCGTAGATTGTTAAAATGAGTGTTGCTAAAAATATTTGACGGATAAGTTTATTTTTAAATTTGAGGAACTTGTTTATTTTCATCGTTTTCCAATGTAGTTTTTCCAGGTTCTTTTTGTTATAATGATTTTTTTGCTTGACAGAATAAAATTTTTTATACCCTTACGGATTCAACCGCACGATTTTCCAACTTAAATCTTCCTGCAAATCGTAGCGGATGCGGTCGTGGAGCCGGTTGGGACGTCCCTGCCAAAATTCCACGCTGCGCGGTTCCACCAAATATCCGCCCCAATGCGGCGGCCGGGGAATTTCGCGCCCTTCGAACCGTTTTTCCAGCTCACGGAAGCGTTCGATGAGTTCTTCCTTGGAGCCCACGGGCCGGCTTTGTTCCGATGCCCAAGCGGCGATTTGGCTGCCGCGCGGACGGCTTTCGAAATAACCGTCCGAAAGGTTTTCGGGTAGTTTGCGCGCAATACCTTTGATAATCACTTGCCGTTCCAGCATGGGCCAATGAAAATGCAAACTTACGTGCGGGCTTTGTTCAATATCCAAACCCTTGTCGCTCAGGTAATTGGTGTAGAAAATAAAACCGTCCCAACGGAATTTTTTCAGCAGCACCGTGCGGATGCCCGGAAATCCGTCGCGGCCCAGGGTGGCCAACTGCATAGCGTTGGGTTCCACGCAGTTTTCGTCCCGTTCGGCTTGGAAAAACCAATCGCGGAAAAGTTCCATTGGGTTCTGTGGCACCAGGTGTTCGTCCAGTTCGTCCTTGCCGTATTGGCGGCGGTAGTGGCTCAGGTCTTTTTCCATAGGTCAGAAACTTAGGATTTTGCCCTCGAAGGCCAGTTCGGTATTGGGAAACACGGCGCGAGCTTCGTCGAGCAGGACACGCGGGTCGGGATAGCGCGACGAAAAGTGTCCGATGATCAGCTTGCCCACGCCGGCATCGCGGGCGATCATAGCGGCTTGCCGGGCCGTGCTGTGAAAGGTTTTTTCGGCCAGCTTGGCATCGGTATCGGCAAAGGTGGCTTCGTGGTAAAGCACGTCGCTCCCCTCGATGTGAGGAATAATTCCGGGCAAGTAGGCCGTGTCGGAAATATAGGCGTATTGGCGTGGCGGAGGTGGCGGAAGGGTGAGTTCGGCGTTGGGAATACGTGTGCCGTCGTCGCGCACAAAATCTTCGCCGGCTTTGAGCTTATGATAGGCCCAAATGCCTATTTCGGGATGGTGGGCTATGGCTTCGGGATTGAGTTTGAGCGGCTTGGGTTTTTCGCGAATCACATAGCCCGTGGTGGGCAGGCGGTGGCGCAGCGGGACGCTGTGCACCGTAAAATGCTTTTCGTCCAGGATTTGTCGCGGCCGGTCGGCCGTTACGGGATGGAAATGCAAGGGATAGGTCAGTTCCACCTGCGAGGCCCGGAACACTTCATCCAGCAAGCGTTCCAAAGGCGGTGGCCCGTGCAGGTGGAGTTCCGTGCGCCGGTCCAGCAAGCGAAGCGTGGACAAAAGCCCGAAAAGCCCGTAGAGGTGGTCGCCGTGGAGATGGGTGATAAAGATGTGTTTGATGCGGCCGAATTTGACCTTGTAGCGGCGCAACTGCATTTGCATGCCTTCGCCTGCATCCAACAGCAACCATTGATTGCCGGCCATAAGTGCCTGTGCCGACGGAAATTCGCCGGGTTTGGGTGTGGCCGAGTGGCAGCCGAGGATGCGCAGTTCCATCATGGGAATCTTACATAACCGGCCAAATGGTCATGATTAACCAAACGACGAAAAGTATCAACATAAAAACGGCTGTCATGCGCATGAGCCGTTCCTGGCGTTGGAGCCGTTGATGAAGGTCGGTCAGTTGTTGTTCGTGGCGTTCGATGTGTTGTTTCAGTTCGTTATGTTCGTTCATCGGATTCGGTTTTTTCGGATTGGTTTTCGGTTTTCTTGTAGGCATCAATGATTTTTTTGACCAAGGGATGGCGAACCACATCCTGGTCGCCCAGCCGGATGATGTCCACGCCGGGAATTCCGCCCAACAGGTTGAGGGCTTCGAACAGGCCCGAGCTTGTTCCGCGGCGCAAATCGATTTGCGAAGGGTCGCCGGTGATGATGAATTTGGCGCCGGCGCCCATGCGCGTGAGGAACATTTTCATTTGGGCGTGGGTGGTGTTTTGGGCTTCGTCCAGTATGACGAAGGCGTTGTCCAAAGTGCGTCCGCGCATAAAGGCCAAAGGGGCGATTTGGATGATGTTACGCTCCATAAAATCTTGTAACTTGGAGGCGGGAATCATGTCGAACAGCGCATCATAGAGCGGTTGCATGTAGGGGTCGAGTTTTTCCTTCATGTCGCCGGGCAGGAAACCCAGGTTTTCGCCGGCTTCCACGGCGGGGCGGGTCAGGATGATGCGCTTGACGTCCTTGTTTTTGAGTGCGCGCACGGCCAGGGCCACGCTGATGTAGGTTTTTCCCGTTCCGGCGGGTCCGGTAACGAACACCAGGTCGTTCTTTTCCACCGAGCGAACGATGCGCAATTGGTTGGGTGTGCGGGCTTTGATGATGCGTCCGCCGGTGCCGTGCACTACCACGTCGTCGGCTTCCAAAAAGCGGCGGTAGTCGGCCGAGTCGGTCAGAATGATTTTTTCGATGGTTTCGGGGTCAAGGGCGTTGTAGTTGTCCACATAGTCGAGCATAAGCCGGATTTTGTTTTCCAGTTGTTCGAGGGCTTGCGGGTCGCCCAGGATTTTGAGCATGTTGCCGCGACTGACGAATTTGATTTTGGGATAAAAACTTTTGAGCACGTTCAGGTTGCGGTTGGCCTTACCCAGGAAATCGCTGAGTTGTTCACGGTCGATTTGGATACTGCGTTCGGTCAATGCGGATAGATTTTATTTAGGGTTAGACTAAAACAAAGATACGTTTTTTTTCGGCGGCTACGCAATCGGTTTCAATATGTCTTTTGCAATGATCAAAGTGTTTTGAATTCCGGTGTTTTAATATCAATCTTTCAGGTGCTTTGCAAATAAATTTTTTTGTATATTGCTTTATCAAATAGCTAAAAGAGATGGGATTCGTATTGACTGACAAAATACTAGACAAATATTTTAGGTTTTTCTTTCGGCTTGATAACAATTCCAAAAAAAGATTGATTATTCGATTAATCGAGACTATTGAAGTCAAGTCCGGGAAAAAAACATGATTCAAGGAATTGTTCGGTGCTTGGAAGGGCAATGATAAGCCAGAGGATATTATCAGTGAAATTAAACGTTCCGGGGTTGAAAATCGTAAAACGGAAGATTTTTGATGAAGTACTTGTTGGATACTAATATTTGTATATATTTTTTTAAGGGAAAGTTTGACCTGGACGCCTAGATTGCTCACATCGGAATTGAAAATTGTGCCAAATCGGAAATAACACTGGCCGAACTTCTATTTGGCGTTGAAAATAGCGCATATCCCGAGAAAAATTTGGCCATAGTAGAAAAAATTATTGAATATGTCAGTATTATCCCGATTTTGGATGCGATTCCTTTATATGCAAAGGAAAAGGTGAGATTAAGAAAGTCGGGAAAAATGATTAGCGATTTTGACTTGTTTATCGGTTGCCGTAGTGAACGACCTTATTATGGTTACCGATAATGTGCGCGAATTTGAACGTATCGATAATATCACTATTGAAAATTGGATAAAACGATGACATATTCTGTCGTTATTATGCTCCTATAATTGATTGTATTGATAAACCTGCGCCAGGGCGCCCAAAAACTTTTCCTTCGGGAAAAAGATTAGGAAAATCCGATAATTCCTATCTTTGGCAAAAATCCCGCTATGCGACCATTACGTTTTTTATGGATATTGACCATGCTTGTGGCCGGTTGCCATGCGGCCAAGCAAAGCTATCATACCGAAACCTATAAAGGACGCCCCATTCTTGTGGGACAAATTCCCGTCGAAGCCCTCCGGAAATCGCCCTACAAAACTTGGTTCGAGGAAAACTATAACGAATATCAGCCCGATATGGCAGCGCTCAACGGCATAAAGCAAATGGATAAATCCGGTTTGCACATTGATATTTACATGGGCACCTGGTGTCCCGACAGCCGGGAACACGTGCCACATTTTGTGCGCGTGGCACACGAAGCGGGCATTTCCGAAAAACAATTCCGTATTTTCGCCCTGCCCCGGCACTATGGGGACTTACCCTTGGTCAAGGGAAAAAACATTATTCGGGTGCCCACCTTTATTGTTTACCTCAACGGCAAGGAAGCGGCCCGCATTATCGAATATCCCATGCAAAGCATCGAAGCGGATTTACTCCGCATCCTGCGCGGCGAAACCTATATTCACGATTACCAAAAACAACCATGATACACTACAAAACACCCGCACAAATCGAACGGATACGTCAAAGCGCCTTGCTGGTGTCGAAAACCCTTGGCATGTTGGCCCGTGAACTCAAACCCGGCGTAACGGGCCTTTATTTGGATCGTTTGGCCGAGGAATATATTCGCGACCATGGAGGCATTCCGGGTTTCAAAGGGCTTTACGATTTTCCCAATACGTTGTGTATCAGCCCCAATGACCAAGTGGTGCATGGCATTCCCACCGATAAGCCCTTTCGCGAAGGCGATATTGTGTCTATCGATTGCGGGGTGTTGATGAACGGTTACTACGGCGACCATGCTTTTACCTTCGCCGTAGGCGAAATTGAGCCCGAAACACGGCAATTGCTCGAAGAGACCAAAAACGCCCTCTACAAAGGCATTGAACAAATGCGCACGGGCCGGCGCGTGGGCGATATCAGCCATGCCATTCAGCAGCATGCCGAAAGTTTCGGCTACGGCGTGGTGCGCGAACTGGTGGGCCACGGCTTGGGACGTAAGATGCACGAAGATCCGCCGGTGCCCAACTACGGCCGGCGCGGTTCGGGCAAAAAAATCAAGGAAGGACTCGTGTTGGCCATCGAACCCATGATCAACCGCGGCACACCGCGCATTGTGCAATATCCCGACGGCTGGACCATCAAAACCGCCGACGGGCAGCCCTCGGCGCATTTTGAACACGACGTGGCCGTGGTCAACGGTAAGCCCGAAATTCTTTCCACCTTTTACTATATCTATGACGCACTGGGAATAGCGTCGGACGAAGAAGATGCTTACCGGAAAAAACCTTTGATACTGGAAAAATATTGACAATGAAAGAAAAAGACCAAATACTGGAATTCCTCAACGAACGTATCGTTCCCGGCAATATGTTGGAAACCCTGCGCATTCGCTTTACCGATGTGGGCGAGAACATGCTCCGGGCCGAAATGCCCGTGGACAGCCGGGTGCATCAGCCCTTGGGCCTGTTGCATGGCGGCGCATCGGCGGCCTTGGCCGAAAGCGTGGGTAGCACGGCCAGTTATCTTTTTATCGACGCCAACCGGCAGGAAGCCCGGGGTATCGATCTGCAAATAAATCACTTGCGAAGTGTGCGCGACGGGAAAGTTACGGCCACGGCCCGGCTTATTCACAAGGGGCGTAGCATTCATTTGTGGGAAATCCGCATTACCGATGTACAGGAGCGTTTGGTGGCCTATGCCAAGCTGACCAATATGATTTTGGACAAATGAAAATGACCGCCCGCGATATTCGGGGATTTTTGAGCGGCGAACCTTTTGTCTTGTTTCACCGGCCCGGCGATGAACTGGCCGAGCTATGGCTTCAAAAAGACAATGATTTACACGCCGATCCTCATTTTGAGGTCGATGGGTTTTATGTGCATCCTTTGCACAAGGACGGGCTTCCGGTGGCGCTTATTCCGCGTGAGCGCGCCCACATTATCCGTTTTCCGCTGGCCCAATGGGAAATGCCCGAAGCAGGGCCGCTTCCGCCGGCCCGGGGAGGGACAACGGCCGGGCAACATCAAAGCCGGGTGCAAGCGGCACTGGACGCTATTGACCAAGGAAAAATACAAAAAGTGGTGGTGGCCGGCTATCGCGATTATCCTTCGTCCGGCTGGGATGCCGTGGCTACGTTTATGCGCTTGGCCTTGACCTATCCGCAAAGTTTTGTTTACCTGTGGCATCATCCGGCTCATACACAGCTCCTGGCGGCCAGTCCCGAAGTGCTGCTACGTATCGACGGACATTTCGGACTCACATACAGCTTGGCCGGTACCAAAACCACGCAGCGTCCTTGGACGGCCAAGGAACAGAATGAGCAAAAAATCGTTACGGATTATATCATACGGCGCCTGCTATCGCGCGGGTGGACGCTGAGCCAAGACGGCCCGTACGATCACCGGCAAGGACATTTAATCCATTTGCGCACCGACATACGTTTTATTTTGGACCAACCCGGAAAATCGCTAACCAAAGTGTTGCGCGCCTTACATCCCACGCCTGCGGTGGTGGGATTGCCCAAGGAGGATGCTTTGCAGTGGATTGGCGAACACGAAGATTTCGACCGGCGCTACTACACGGGCTTTTTCGGCATTAAAGAAGACGAGCAAGCGACGTTCTACGTCAATTTGCGCAGTTTGGAGGTCAACGACAAACGGATCCGGCTCTATGCCGGCGGCGGCATTGTGGCCGGCAGCCGGCCCGAGGACGAATGGCGCGAAGTGCAGCATAAAACCGGGATTTTGGCGACACATTTGGTTTACGGCCAATGATAAGAATCGAAGATTTACACATTAGTTTGGGCGGAAACGCCATTATTGCCGGTTTGAGCTTACAAATCAAGGCCGGCGAAAAAGTTGCACTTACGGGACGTAACGGAGCGGGAAAAACCACCCTGTTGCGCGCCATTGCCGGTGAAGTCGAACCCGAAAAAGGACAAATTTACCTGCCCAAAGACAGTCGCATCGGTTATCTGCGTCAAATTTCGCGCATTGAACCTGGACTTACGGTGATGGACGAAGCCCGCAGGGCTTTTCCCGAACTGCTGCGCTTGGAACAAAGTATGCAGGAAGCCGAAAAACAATTGTCAGGCACGGCCGGCGACACAGCCGCAGCCCAAGCGCTTGCCGAAGCCGAATACCGCTACCGTATGCTGGGCGGCTACACCTATCGCGGCACCTTGGAGCGCATCCTCAAAGGTTTGGGCTTTTCGGACGAGGATTTCGACAAGCCGCTCGATGCTTTTTCGGGCGGCTGGCAAATGCGTGTGGAACTGGCCAAAATCCTGGCGGGCGGGCGCGATATTTTACTCCTGGACGAGCCAACCAACTACCTGGATTTGGAAAGCATCCTTTGGCTGGAAGATTTTTTGAAGCGCTACGAAGGTATTTTGGTGCTCGTGTCGCACGACAAGCGTTTTTTGGATACCGTTACCCGGCGCACCTTGGAATTGGACGGCAAAAAGTATTGGGATTTGCCTTACGGCTATTCGGAATTCCTGCAACGCAAGGCCGAAATTTTGGAAAAACAACGCCGCGAAGCGCTCAACCAAGAGCGGGAAATTAAGCGAACGGAACAACTTATCGAGCGGTTTCGTTATAAGGCCACCAAAGCGGCCTTTGCCCAGTCGCTTATCAAAAAATTGGAAAAGATGGAGCGAATCGAAATGCCCGAAACCGGCCGGGCCGTATTGCGCGTCCAATTCCCGCCCGTAGCGGCTTCGGGAAAAAGTGTTTTTCGTGCCCGGAGTTTGTCCAAGCGTTACGGGAACAAACAGGTGCTGCGCGATTTGGAATTTCATGTTGCGCGGGGCGAAAAAATCGCTTTTGTGGGGCGTAACGGGATGGGCAAAACCACCTTGGCATCCATTTTGGCCGGCGAAAACGATTACGAAGGTGTTTTGGAAACGGGCCACAAGGTGCATATCGGTTATTTTGCCCAAGATCAAAGCCGCCGCTTGCCCGGTGCCATGCGCATTATCGACTACTTGGAGCAACAGGCCACGGCCGAAACCCGTCCGCGCGTGCGTGATGTGGCGGGGGCCTTCCTTTTTTCGGACGAGGCGGTGTTTAAGCCCATCGAGGTGCTTTCGGGTGGTGAACGCAACCGGGTGGCCTTGGCCGGAATGATGCTGCGCGGCTTTAATGTGCTGATTATGGACGAGCCCACCAACCATTTGGACATTCCGTCCAAGGAGACGCTCAAAGCCGCCTTGAAGGATTTTCCGGGCACACTGATTGTAGTGTCGCACGACCGGGATTTTTTGGCCGGACTTACCGGACAAACCTGGGAATTCCGGCCCTTGGAAGTGCGCCGGTTCCAAGGGGATATTAACGAGTTTTTGGAATCACGCCGCTTGGATGATTTACAGTCACTTGAAGCGCGAAACGAAAAACCGCCCGGTAAAAATGAAAATACATCTGCGGCAAAAAAGCAAGGTGCCCGCATTAAGGAAATGCTCAAAGCACGACGCCGGCTGGAAAAACAATTAAAAGACATTGAGGCGCAAATCGAAAAGGCCGAGCGGGAATTGGAAGCCATGGAGCAGCGGATGCAGCAGGGAGATATCGGCGATGCGGAAATTTACACGCACTACGAAACTTTGCGCAACAGGATTGATGAACTTTATGCCCGGTGGGAACAAACCGAAGCTGAACGCGAGCGAATTTCGGAGGAGTTGGAGGGATAATTCCGGAGTTTGGAAGATTTTCAAATCGCTATTCGATATTTGTCTGTTCGATGTTAGTTATTCAAGCGCGATTTATCGCGCGGAAAAAGCGCCAGGGATGGGAGCGGTTATGTGCAGGCGGCGCGCCGTAGGCCTGCCGTGGCGGCGGGGCGACCAGCAGGAAGCCACGCCCGCCACGTTTGCAGGCCAAGAGCGGGCCACCTGCGCATTTGAGCGGACAGCCCGGCCCCGCCTCATGAACGCGCCGCAGCGTGAACAAGGTGAAACGATGCGGCCTAGCGTTGCAGCAAGCTTAAAATTATCACACCAAGTTTTGTTCTTTTTGCCGATAACGGCATTGACCATCCTTGCCATAGCTACGGCTATGCCTTCGGATGGCCGGCTTTGTTCTCGACAAAAATAACGGCAACTTTTCCGACATTTTACACTTGCTGCAACGCTGCGTGAATGAGAGCGGGGAGGCGCCCAAATAGATAAATTTCAACCCGAACCTTATCATCGGTCAAAGAGGAAAATTCTTAAATTGCCGGAAGGTTCTATGCGTCGAAGCGGGTTATACATATTATTTATTATTGTAGGCATGCGGGTAGGGGCGCAATCCACGCCCGTGGATACGTTGCCGGCATCGGCCGGGGTGAGCATATTTGTGGATACGGTATGGTATAAAAAAGTGGCGGCTCGGGATGTGGAGCGGGTGTTGGCAGCTTATCCGGGTTTATTGCATTGCGATTCCATTGTCAGGGTGGGCGAGGGATATTCGGCCTACTATTCGTTGCGTGATGGCCGGGTGGATTCGTTGAGCGTGGTGTCGAAGCCGGCGTTTCCGCCCAATCTGTCCCGCAGGTGGATGCGGATATTACGGCGCAGGGGGTTAGGAGCGTTGCCTGTGGCTTTGCCGGATTTTGAGGTTTACGGTCAAAGGGTTTTTAGCATCGACGGTCGGCGGGTTTTGGTGGTCAAGGCGGCTAACCCGCATCATACATCGGCCGAACTTGTATTGGTTCCGGCCCGTGTGGATGGACGGTGGACCATTCAGGGGAAGGCGCATTTGGTTTTGCAAAACGCCTTTAACCGGGCCGAGACCGTCAGATGGGATTATGTGGGCGATGTGGCCAATAAGTTTTTTCGTTACCGGCACAGTTTTCCTTATTTGTTTGGCAGTGCTTGGAGCAACCGGTTTGAGGCGCTTTGGAACAAAAGCGCTGAGGGGTTGGTGATGCAGTTGAGTACGGTTTTTTCTTTTGAGACGGGTGTTTGGCAGTGGGGATTGGGCGGGAGTTTATTACGTCAATCGGATAGTGTGCAAAGCCGCGTGCGCAGATTTGTGGTGCTGTCGGGAGCTTACGGGAAATATGGAATGGAAGAAAATTTCGATACGGAAACTGAGGCGGGCTTTGCCACCGGAGCGTTTTATGTGCGTGGGGAGATGCATTGGCGACATTGGAAAGGCGGGCGTTTCAGTCACCGGCTGGCCGGTTTTTATGCTACGGATAGTGTGTGGGCTTTGATGCGGACAACGGATAGTTATCTGAAATTTCTGGTTTCGCAGACGTATTTTGTGCAAGGGCATTTGCTTTTGAACGATCGTTTGTATTTTGTTCAAGCTGATGTTTCCTTGTACGGTTGGCACCGTTTTTATGCGTTTTTTGCGCCGGATTCGCGTCCTGAGCGCTTGTTTTTGAGCGGGTTGGGTATGGAAAACGGGACAAAATCGGGTCGGTTGCGAATAGAAATCGGCTATCCGTACGCAAAATCAATTCCTATTGATAATGAGCAACTTATGTTTTCAGTGGGCTATGTTTTGAATTGGTAAAAAAGAGGGTTTGCCTCTAAAAACATTGGGATTTGTTCAAAAAAGTTTGCAGAATAATTTTTTTTTCCGATATTTGTAGTTAGCAAAACAAAAAACCATACAGATGAGAACAAAGTTTAAAGGACTCTGGACGCTCTTGTTAGCGTTGGTGGTGCAAATTTCATTTGCCCAGGAGAAAAAGGTGTCCGGTACGGTAACCGATGCAAGCACCGGTGAACCGTTACCGAGTGTAAACGTCGTGGTACAAGGTACGCAAAAGGGTACCGTGACGGATTTCGACGGAAAATACAGCATCATGGCCTCGCCTGATGATGTGTTGGTCTTTTCATTTACCGGCTACAATGAAAAGAAAGTAAAAGTAGGTAACCAAAGTGTGATTAACGTAAAGTTGGTGCCGGGTGAACAGTTGGATGTAATTACAGTAGACATTACGGGTGAACCTGTGGATAAAGCTAACTTATCATATTCCAGGCAATCTATTAAGGCCTCGGATTTGAATGTTGGTGATTTGAAAGATGTCCGTCAAGCTATGCAGGCCAAGTTTTCCAATGTTCAGGTTTTGGATCAAGCCGGTTCGAAGTTGAGTGGGCATTCTCGTCTTCGCATACGTCAAGCGCTTTCTTTGACTTCCGATGGCGAACCGCTTTATGTTGTTGATGGGGTTCGTGGTGTTAACCCCGACATGATTGATCCCGAAAATATTGCAAATATTGAAGTATTGAAAGGTCCCAATGCCACCGCTATCTGGGGTCAAGAAGGCGAGAATGGTGTTGTTATTATTACAACAAAAAAAGCAAAAGCCGGTACTTTTGGGGTTGATATTAACAGTAAGGTAACTTTTTCCAAGGTGGCTTATTTACCGAAATATCAAAATAAATATGGAGAAGGATATTTTGGTGATGCAGAATTTACGTTTGCTGGTACTTATGGCCCTTCCTACTATGGGTTTGCGTTATGGCCTGAGTGGACTACGGGTACCTTTGATGGAGCCCGATTTACTTTAATGAGTTCTGCTGATGAAAGTTGGGGTCCCAAATATGATGATCAACCGTATATGCCGTGGTATGCTTGGATTCCCGGAAGTCCTTATTTCGGAAAAAGTGAACCCTATTCGGCCCATCCCGATAATGTAAAAAATTTCTTTGATACCGGTGCTTTATATCAAAATAATGTTACCATTACATCGGCTAATCAAAATTATTCTGCCCGGTTTAGTTTTAGTAATAAATACCAAAAAGGTATCATGCCTTATACTTCGGCCAATCGTTACATTTATGATTTTAATTTTGACTATAATGTAACAAAAAGATTAAAAGTTACAACCGGAGTTACCTATACATTGGATAAAATACACGGTGATTTCAATGATGATTATGCCAACCAAACTACCGGTTCGTTTAACCAATGGTTTGCACGTAATTTGGACATGAAAAAAATGCGTGAGTTGGTGGATTTAAAAACACCCGAAGGTTATTTTGCCTCATGGAACTGGTGGGGGCCTTTAAATAGCTGGGTGGCACAAAATATTTTTGGTGTTGCAGCTACTACGCCGGAAAGTTATAAGAAAAATGTCTTCTGGTTCAATCCCTATACGTGGCTTAAATATTACCAGCGAGATCGAAAACCTAAACGATTCTTAGGTCACCTTTCGGCCAAATATGAATTAAGCAAAGCTTGGACCCTGAAATTCCGTGCAGGACGTTATCAGTCCAACTTTTTTGATGAATTTAAAACACCTTATTCAATTGAATATTCATCTGCACATGATTTGTTCCAAGAATATGTAAATAGTTTTGGTCAGGATTATCAATACTATACACGAGACAATTACGACGGGTTCTTAATGTATAATAATAAAATCAATGATGACCTGAAATTGGATGGGTTCATCGGAACCTCTTTGCGGGTAGAACATTTCAATCGCATTTTAAATTGGATGGATAATCAAAACCCTTCCGACGGATTGGTTATTCCTGATGTTTATCGTTTTGATAATACCAAGCAGCCGGCAGTTCCCACTTTACAAGCCAGTCGAAAAAAAGTTTATTCTCTTTATGGAAAGGTTGCTGCCCATTATGCCGATTTGTTAACCTTGGAAGTTACTGGTCGTCAAGATTGGAGTTCTGCGCTTTTCCCCGATCATAACGGATATTTTTATCCTTCGGTGGGAGCTACCTTCAATTTTACTAATTTGGATTTCTTTGATAATGACAATGTCAAAAAAATCATTAGTTCGGGTACTTTCCGTATTGGCTGGGCCCAAGTGGGGTCGGATGTAGCGGCTCATCGTATTTATCCTGTTTACCCCCTTGGAGCAAATGTACCTTACAATGGTAACGCTCCCATGGTAACTCCTGCAACATTGGTTGATCCCAACTTACATCCGGCTTTGAATAGTTCCTTTGAAGCAGGATTGGATGCCAAATTCTTGCAAGATCGAATTGGCTTGAATTTGACCTATTATTATGATAAACGTAAGGATGAAATTATTAGCCAAAGTATCAGTAATGCAACGGGATACCGTTATTATTTAACAAATGGAGGTCTTACTCACCGTTCTGGTATTGAATTAAGTTTACAAACAGTTCCTTATAAATCCAAAGACTTTACTTGGGGATTGGATATTAACTTTGCACATAACAAAACTATTGTGGATGAAGTGCCCGGAGATGCAACGGAAATGTTAGCCCCCGGTGGCCGTTGGTGGAGTGGAGGAGATACATGGCGTCGTATCCAATTGGTTCAAGTCGAAGGAGAAGAATGGGGACAAATCAAGGGTTATGACATCCGATATGATGATAATGGAAATCCCGTTGTTAATGACAATGGTTTGTATGTAAAATCTGCCGAACAAAAATACTTCGGTAGCGTACTTCCTAAATTTACCGGTGGTATTATCAATACCTTGCAGTACAAAGACTTTACTTTGAGAGCTGTGCTTTCATTTCAAAAAGGCGGTTTGTTTTATTCCGGTTCCGAATTCTGGGGATGGTATTCCGGATTGTATGAAGAAACGGCCAAGGGTAGTATACGTGAAGACGGCGTGCATGTAACCGGAACCAAACTTAGTGATGGCACGGCTTATGATGATTATGTAGATGCTGAAACCTATTTTGATCAATATTATGCCAACAAAATTGTAACTCCGTTCCTTCATGACGCGAGTTATTTAAAACTGCGTGAAGTAAGTCTAACCTATAAACTTCCTAAGAAATTCTTGGGTAAATATCTAAAAGGTGCAAGTATCGGACTTATTGGATCTAACCTTTGGTTAATTTCCGTGTCCAAAGATAATTACCATCGTTGGGATCCTTCAGAATTGTCCCAAACTTATGGTGAAGATGGTCAATTGCCTGGTACACGTAACTTTGGTATGAACATCAAATTGTCGTTCTAATCAAAAAAAACATAGAAAAGATGAAAAAAATAGTTTTGTTATTTGTTCTTATGGTATTTTCCCTGCAAGGATGTAAGAACATCGATTTCGGGGATTATAACCAAAACCCTATTGGGCCCAATGACCCCAGTCCCAAGGACTTGCTTACGGGGGGAATGATTAATTACTTCAATAATACCGGAAGGTATGAACTTACTGTCCCTACTTTGAACATCCAATGGCAAGCCCAAACGGCCTATACTGATGAAATGCAATATGCCGATGTGCCTGTTCCTTGGCGTTACAAATATGTTCAGGTACTTTCTAATTTTAAAGAAATAATTAAATATTATCAAGATCATCCGGATGATAATACGGCAGGTAAGCCTGAAAATCAAATAGCTATCAGTAAAATTATGATGGCGTATATTTTCAAGGAATTAGCTGATTCCTACGGGGATATACCTTTTAGTGAAGCTTTGAATCCGGATAATCATACTCCTAAATATGATAGTCAGATTGATGTATATCATGGCATAATTGATATGCTTAAAGAAGCCCGAGATATGATTGATGTTGCTTCGACTAGTAGCTTACCTGTTTTGGGAGATATTATATATAATGGTGATATGGCCAAATGGCAGATGCTTGCCAATTCACTTATCTTACATGCATCTTTACAATTAAGTAATGTACCTTCTGAGGTAAACTATGCCAAGGGAGAATTTACCAGTGCATTGAATAACCCCGCAGGTGTTCTTGAAAATGCAAGTGATGATGCTTGGGTTCATTATTCTAGTAAAGACGGCTTTTATAAAAACCCATATTCCCAAATGCGTCGTGCGGATTATGCCTTGTCCAAGGAATTTACAGATGATTTACAAGGAGAAGCTAATGGTGGTCCTGCAAGTTGTAATCCGACCTTTAATCACACTGCTGATCCACGTGAGCAAATATTTTCTACTCAACCGTCTGTTGATGGAGTACCTTATTCCTGTTCCGCCCATGGGGGTGCTGCTCAAATGTCCAGCTTGATTTGGTCGGACGAAGCTCCGCTTCCCTTTTTCCTTTCTTCTTGGACATGGCTGGACCGTGCCGAAGCCGCTGCTCGTGGTTGGACTAGTGAAGATTATGACACCGCTTTGACCAATGGTATCAACAACTCATTTAATACTTTGGCCGGTCATTATGGTGTTAACCTGAATGCCGCTGATGTTGCCGCTTATGTTAGTGCCCGTGTTGCCGATGCTAATAATGCTGCATACGGAGATGGCAACGCTAACCCTAAACTTATAGTTGTTGCCGAAGAAAAATGGGTAGCCATGTTCCCCAAAGGATTTGAAGGATGGACACAATGGCGTCGTTTGCACTATCCGCTGCTTCAACCTCATCCGAATCCTTTTAATTCGACTGGCCAAATTCCTCGCCGTTATGCTTATCCGGCTGAGGAATCTACTGTGAATCCTGATAATAGAGCAGAGGCAGTTGCCAATGGCTTAACTCCTGCGGAAGACCGTAACGATTCCCGCACCCGCTGGGATCAATAAACCGAGTCCTCATCCTTTTCTATATACATAACCGCCCCAAACGGGGCGGTTTTTTTTGCCCCGGTTTCAGGGAAAACGCCTAACTTTACAGCGCAATTCAAGGATTTGAACCTATGCTAAAAAAAATATATAACCTGCTGATTTCCACCACCACCATGGCCGTGTTGTTTGTGGTGTTTGCCCTGGCCATGGCCGTTGCCACTTTGGTGGAAACCAAGTTCGGTACCGAAACCGCCCGCACCTTGATTTACGACAGTTGGTGGTTCGAATTGATTATGGTGCTGGGGGCCGTCAACCTTGTGGGAAATATTTTCCGCTACCGGCTTTATCGTAAGGAACATTGGCATTCGTTTATTTTCCATTTGGCCTTTTTGATCATTCTGTTGGGGGCGGCCGTTACGCGTTATATCGGATACGAAGGTCAAGTGCCTATCATCGAAGGAGAAACCGCGCAAGAACTATTGACCGAAAAAAATTACATTTATATCCGTATCGATGATGGCAAGGAACAAAAAGGGCCATTTTACGAACGTTTTCGTTATAATGCCTTGGGCAGAAACCATTTTGATTTCAAAACCGATTTCCGGAGTACACCGGTCGAAATACGACTTTTGCGTTACGTGCCCCATTATCAACGCATGTTTCAGTCCGACCCGGAAGGCGATGAAATCCTTCAAGTGGTGGAATCTTCCACCGGGCGGCGGAACACCTTGTTGGTACCTGCCGGCGCTACCAAGCCCGTTGGGATTTACCGATTGTCGTATAATTCACACGAGGGCGATATACAAATTTCCCGCCGGGGCGATAGCTTGTACCTGTTGTCCCGTGTTCCGGGAACTTTCCGTGTGATGAAAACCGGCGAAACCGGCCGTGTGCTTCCCGATAGTTTGCAATCTTTCCGGTTGGGAGCATTATATACCTTAGGCCAAGTGAATTTTGTGATACCCGAACCCCCCAAGCGGGGGCGGGAAGTAATAGTTTCGGCTGATGCCAATCGGCATCCCTGGAATTATTTGGAATTCCTGGTTCGAAGCGGCGAGGAAACCGATACCGTGGGCGTGGTTGGCGGTCAGTTTTACACCGGTGCGCCTGCTATTTTCCGTTTGGGCGACTTGAATTTTGTGCTGGGCTACGGCCCCAAGAAAATTCCTTTGGGCTTCGGGGTCAAACTGCGCGATTTCCAAATCGATTATTATCCGGGATCGCATAGTCCCAAATCCTTTGCAAGCGAAATCACGGTGGTTGACAAAGACACATCTTTTGATTATCGCATCTTTATGAATCACGTGTTGGACTACAAAGGTTTCCGCTTTTTTCAAGCATCATACAGTGTTACGCCGCAGTACGAACAGACCATCCTTTCGGTCAATCACGACTTTTGGGGCACATGGATTACCTATGTCGGCTATGCGTTGCTCTATTTCGGATTGTTGATGATATTTTTCAATCCGCATTCTCTGTTCAATCGTATAGGAAAGCAATTGCGCTACATCCGCGAAAAGAAAAAAGCGCTGGGATTAGCCGTTTTGTTGATGTTTTCCGTCCAATTGCATGCCCAGCACGGAACCGATACCTTGGTGCCGCAATTGGATATTACGCAGCCCCAAAACACCGGCCGGATTTTGCGTCCCACCATTGTGCCCGATTCGGTGGCCGAACGTTTTTCCCGTTTGGTTATCCAGGACTACGGCGGCAGGATGAAACCCGTACAAACCTATGCTTCGGAACTGCTGCGCAAGCTATCCAAGCACGATGATTTTGTCCTGCCGGGAACCGATACGAAAATATCCGCCGAACAAGTCCTGTTTTCCATGCTCGTTTCGCCCGAAGTGTGGTCTTATGTGCCCATTATTTACTTGGAACGTGGCGACGAAAAAGTGCGTGGCATCATTGGTGTGGCCAAAGGACAAAAATATGCCCGGCTGGTGGACTTCTTTGACGAAAACGGTGATTACAAACTAGCGCCTTATGTTTCCGACGCCTCCAAACACCGCATCAAAAGCAAGTTCGACACCGATGTGGAAAATATCGACAAGCGGGTGAATTTACTCTACGGCACCTTGATGCAAACCCACTTCCGCTTGTTTCCCAAGCCGGGCGACCCGCAGCACCGATGGTATGCGCCGGTCGAAGTGGACAAAGCCGGTTTCAAAGGCCGCGATTCGCTTTTTGTGGCCAAAATCATTCCCATGATGCGCCAAGCCCTGATGGAAAAAAACACGGATTTGCTCCTTACGGCCATTCAGGGTATCGATGATTTCCAGCGCAAATACGGCGCCGACGTCTATCCTGACCCCAAAAAGGTGAAATGGGAAATTTACTACAACAAATACGATGCTTTCCGAAGTATGTTTTGGGAATTGATGCTTGCTTCATTGATTCTTTTGGTTTTGGCCATTGTACGTATTGTGCGCGACGGGCCGCCGATACGCTGGCTCATCCTCATCAATGTGGCGGTTATCGGGTTGATGTTCTTGTGGATGCTCTTTTTCCTGGGATTACGTTGGTACATCAGCGGGCATGCGCCTTGGTCCAATGCCTATGAATCCGTTATTTATGTGGCCTTGTCCATTTTGCTGTTCGGATTTATCCTGGGCCGTAAATCCGAACTCACCATGGCATCGGCGTCTTTTGTGGCATCCATTATGCTGATGGTAGCCCATTGGAATTGGATGGACCCGGCCATCGAAAACCTGGTGCCCGTGCTCAATTCCTATTGGTTGATGATTCACGTGGCCGTGATTGTGGCCAGTTACGGGCCTTTTATTCTGGGCGCCATGCTGGCATTGCTTACGCTGGGCTTTATCTTGTTTACCACACGTAATAACAAGCCCAAATTCGAACTGGTAATCAAGGAATTGACCCACATTAACAAGCAGGCCCTTATCGTGGGTTTGGTGTTGCTCACCATCGGAAATTTTTTGGGCGGACAATGGGCCAACGAAAGTTGGGGCCGTTATTGGGGTTGGGATCCCAAGGAAACCTGGGCGTTGATTTCCATAATGATTTACGCTCTGGTTATTCATGCGCATATGATTCCTGCCCTACGCGGATTATTCCGGTTCAACACTATGGCTTTGTGGGCCGTATGGGTGATTATGATGACCTATTTCGGCGTGAACTTTTATCTGGCGGGCTTGCATTCCTACGCCAAGGGCGAGCCGGTCAAAACGCCCGGATGGATTTTCGTTACGGCGGCGGTTTTGGCAATTATCAATTTGGCGGCTTGGTGGCGCTACCGGAAAATCTATAAGCAGGTGGATTAAATTTTTTGGGCGCCTCCCGCACAAGTTCACGCAGCGTTGCAGCAAGTGTAAGATGTCGGAAAAGTTGCAGTTATTTTTGTCGAGATCAAAGCCGGTCATCGGAAGTCATAGCCGTAGCTATGGCAAGGATGGTCAATGCCGTTATCGGCAAAAAGAACAAAACTTGGTGTGATAATTTTATGCTTGCTGCAACGCTAGGCTGCGCTGCTGCGCATCGCA
The DNA here is from genome assembly GCA_027023475.1 of Flavobacteriales bacterium. GTDB lineage: Bacteria > Bacteroidota > Bacteroidia > Flavobacteriales > Flavobacteriaceae > JAADED01. The sequence goes on along the minus strand of JALVVJ010000152.1, from coordinate 5,494 downwards.
GCGCGTTCACTTGGCGGGACCGGGCTGTCCGCTTAAATTCGCCTTGGGTGCGGTGGTTTTTGCATTTCCGCCGCTGTGGTCTCCTCCTCTGGGAGCCCCCAGCGCCGGAGCAAAAAACACATCCACCCCTTCGGCTCATACCGCTCCCATCCCTGGCGCGGGGTTTCGGTATGATTTTTGTTACATCCTTCGTATGAAAAAAGCATTATTCCTTCTGGTATTTCTGACGGTTGTTCCCCTGTTACAAGCTCAGCAAGCCGACTTTGCCGCCAAACGTCTTCGTGTTCATTTCGGATTTGAGCCGGTGTATTCGGGCCGTTTTACGGGCTCGGGCTACGTGTATGGGCTGGGGTGGGAACAAAGCATTTCGCACAGCGGCCGCTGGCGTGTGCATCCTTACTTGCAATGGGGCGAAAGCGCATCGCTTTTTATTACCGACGTGCCCGAGGCCTATTTTCGCACCACCGAACTGGGCCTGACTTTCCACTTCGATTTGCTACGGATTTCGTCGGTTTCGCTGGTGGCTTCCGCCGGCATAGCCGGTTTGTATGAACGTGGTATGGGCGGATGGCATCCCGGGCTGTATGCGCATTTGTTCGGGCTTGGGAATGCTTCGCTTTCCTTGCGTTGGGACAGGCCAGACAGGCGCTGGGCCTATACGCTTACTCCCCTGTCGCTGTCCTACGGAAGTGAACGGTTTTTCAGGGCGGTGTTTTTCCGGTTTTCGGTGATATACAAATTCCGTAAGCGGGACTAAGTTTTCAAATCCGGCCGTTTTCGTTTTATTTCCGGCGCCAGGTGGCAGACGAAAAAAATGCGCCAGCGGGCGAAGCGGTATCCTTGCGCGGCAGCCGGCGAGCTTTTTGTGCCGGCGGCGGGGGCTCGCAGCGCAAGAGACCACGGCGCCGGCCTTACAAAAACCGCCGGATGGAGGGCAAGATAATAGCGGAGCACGCGGTGGCCGCCACGTGAGTGCCGGCAGGCGCGAGCCGCTCCGCCGTCCCGAAGCGCCTGCCGATGCGCCGCAGGCGCCACGAACGTGAGCGGCCAGGCGCCCGGAAAACAATCCCACAAAAAAACGGCTCCCCGCAGGAAGCCGCTTTTTGCCATAGGTCAACAAAATTTTAGGGCTGCAAGCCGAAGTAATCACACACTTGGTAGTAGTTGTCAATGTCCACGCCTTGGCGGGCCAAATCCTGACGCAATGCGTTAATATCACCCGCAGGACGGCTTCCGGTGCCTTGGGGGATGAGCACGTAGCGGAATTGGTTACTGGATGGAGGGGCAGATGTTGCATTTGTACCATCATTATAATAGAACCATAATTTGATAGAACCTACAAGGGCGGTAAAATTGAAGACAAATTCATGTGAATCTTCTCCATAATAAGGGAGCAGACGCACTTCATTGTTATGATTTTTCCAGTAAACTAAAATCACACCGCTATCATACACCGATTGGGTAAGATCGGCCACGCTCCAATCATATTTATAACCTTGATGGCCATAATAGCTACCACTCACCCACGAAGGCGTAATCCAAGCCGACGAAATTACATTGGCATTACCAGCGGGGCCTTGCGGGCCTTGCGGCCCTGCGGGACCCTGTTCGCCTTGCGGTCCTGCGGGACCTTGGGGCCCTTTACAGGAGATACTTACCGCTGCTACCAACATGAGCAGCATGAACAGACGGGAAACAAAGTTTTTCATAAGGATAAAGTTTTAGGAGTTATTGTATAACAAAAGTCTCATAAGTTTCCCGTTTTTTTGTCTCAATTTTTTGCTCTTGAACAAAATGAGACAAATTGCCCCCAAAAGGGTGAGTTTTTTCACCCCTTTTAAAACCTTTTTCGGGGCTCACGGGTGATTTTTTTCACCCTTTTTTTAGTCAGGTGGAAAAAAAATGAACAAAATGAGACACCCAAAATGCCTTCCAAAGTCGTCTTTCGGCATCCGAAAAGGTTCAAAACGCAGGGAAAAGAAATTTGCTTAGGAAATATTTGCCCCGTTGTCCGTTTGTTCTTCGGGGCCAACAAACACCAAACGTCCGCCGGCATCCTGCGTCATCAATATCATACCTTCGCTCAGGATGCCGCGTAGCTTGCGCGGTTTTAAATTTCCCAGCCAAACCACTTGCTTGCCGATAATTTCGTCCGGTTGATAATGCGCTGCAATGCCCGAAACTACGGTTTTGGTTCCCAAGCCGGTATCCAGGGTCAGTTTGAGTAGTTTGTCGGTTTTGGGCACTTTTTCGGCGGCGGTGATGGTGGCAATGCGCAAGTCCAGTTTTTGAAAATCGTCGTAGGAAATTTCGGGTTTGAGTGGCGAAACGGCGGGTTGGGATTTTTCCGCTTTGCTGCGGTGGAGTTTGTCGATTTGCGCTTGGATTTGCGCATCATCGATTTTGTCGAACAACAATTCCGTTTTCCCGATTTGATGTCCGGCCGGCAATAAAACTTCGGCTTGTGTAACCTTATCCCAATCCGCCGCGGGAAGGTTCCACATATGGCGGATTTTTTGGGCCGAGAAAGGCAGGAACACTTCACCCAAAACGTCCAAGGCCGCCACCAGTTGATTGGCCGTAAACATGATGGATTTGACCCGTCCGGGTTCGGTTTTAATCTTTTTCCAGGGTTCGTTGTCGGCCAGGTATTTGTTGCCCATGCGGGCCAAATTCATATACTCGGCAAGGGCATCACGGAAGCGGAATTTTTCGATCAAATTCCCGATTCGTGCCGGAAATTCCCGCATGCGTTCCAGCACTTCAAGGTCTTGGCCGGAAAGTTTGCCGGGTTCGGGAATGATGCCGTCGTAGTATTTATGCGTCAGCACGCCCACGCGATTGACAAAGTTCCCCAGGTTGCCCACCAGTTCGTTGTTGTTGCGGGCTTGGAAATCTTTCCACGTAAAATCATTGTCCTTGGTTTCGGGCGCATTGGCCGTGAGCACGTAGCGGAGCACGTCCTGCTTGCCGGGAAAATCTTCCAAATATTCGTGAAGCCAAACGGCCCAGTTGCGCGAAGTGGAAATTTTGTCGCCTTCCAGGTTCAGGAATTCGTTGGCCGGCACGTTGTGGGGCAGGATATAGCCGCCGTGGGCTTTGAGCATGGCCGGAAATATGATGGTGTGGAAAACAATGTTGTCCTTGCCGATAAAGTGAATCAGCTTGGTATTTTCGTCCTGCCAGTAGGGTCGCCAATCCTTTCCGGTGCGTCCGGCCCATTCCTTGGTGGACGAAATATAGCCGATGGGTGCATCGAACCAAACATACAGCACTTTTCCTTCGGCACCTTCCACCGGAACGGGCACGCCCCAATCCAGGTCGCGGGTTACGGCCCTGGGCCGCAGGCCGTCATCCAACCATGATTTTACTTGACCCAGCACGTTGGGTTTCCAGTCGTGTTTATGGTCTTCCAAAATCCATTTCCGCAGCCAACCGGCGTGTTTGTCCAAGGGCAGATACCAATGCTTGGTTTTCCGTAGCACGGGACGTGCGCCCGAAATCATCGAAACGGGATTGATCAGTTCGGTAGGACTAAGCGATGTGCCGCATTTTTCGCATTGGTCGCCGTAGGCCTCGGTGTAGCCGCATTTGGGGCAAGTGCCTTTTACAAAGCGGTCGGCCAGGAATTGCCGTGCTTCGGGGTCGTAGAGTTGTTCGGTTTCCTGTTCGATAAATTCGCCCTTGTCGTAGAGTTTACGGAAAAAATCGGCGGCGGTGCGGTGATGCAATGGCAGGGATGTGCGGCTGTAATTGTCGAACCGGATGCCGAAATCTTCGAAGGATTTTTTGATCAATGCGTGGTATTTATCCACAATTTCTTGCGGACTTACGCCTTCCTTTCGGGCGCGGATGGTGATGGGCACGCCGTGTTCGTCGGAGCCGCAAATATAAATGGCATCGCGTCCTTTGGCTTTTTGGTATCGGGTGTAGATGTCGGCCGGAATATAAACGCCTGCCAAGTGCCCGATATGAACGGGACCATTGGTGTAGGGCAGGGCGGCGGTGATCAAGTAACGTTCGGGTGCACTCATACGCAAAGGGCTTGTAGGGACAAAAATACGACAATTTCCGGTGGGATAGTTTATGTTAATTCGGGCGCCCCGGCGTCAAGTTTCGGGGCTCCGCCGGCGGGCGAATGCCCGCGGCGGCCGGCCGGACGCTGAAATGGATTTATCGATAGCCCCGCCCCGCGGCTTCGCCGCGGGGCGGGGAGCTTATTGATTTTTAATCGTTTGCGTCCGGCCGGCCACCCGGCGCCTACGGCGCCGCGGCGGGGCATCGTCCGTTGCTTCAAGCGGCGGAGCGCTTTCGCACCGGCCGGCCCGAAATCCGTCGCCGTCGGGCTGTCCGCTCCTATTCGCCTTGGCGGATGCCGTGGTTTTGCGCGGGCTGCGCCTACGCTTGCCCGCGCCCGCCCGTGCGTGGGGCTTCCTACTGGTCGCCTCTGCCGGTCGGAAAACCATCGGCACCGCCGGCGGCTCATACCGCTCCCATCCCTGGCGCGATTATAAGGTGTGCGCGATAAATCGCGCGGCCACAATGATACATCCGGCCTTGGTTGAAGCATCCGGGTTTATGATTAACGTCCTACTGTAAACATTGAAGGCAAATGTCATTCCGACAGAGCCGCGTAGCGGCGACGAGGAATCTCTACACGGATATTTCATCCGAGGCGGAATATTACGTTCCTATTGTCTAATCCGTGAAGAGATTCCTCGGCGTTTTGCCTTGCTTCTGCGCGGCAAAACTTTGTCGGAATGACATCGCTTTCCTACTGTAAACATTGAAGGAGAATAAAAAAAATATCCGTCCGCGGAGACCGCCGCCGAGCGAGCCGTAAGTCCGAGCGAGGCGGCCGGGCTCCGCGGCGCCAAGGCGAGACGGCGCAGACGGCTCGCCGGCAAAGAGCCGGGACGGCCGTAGCCGGCCCGGCGACAAGCAAGGAAACGCGTAGCGGTTCCGCAGCAAGCGCAGGGAGACCAACGCGCAGCCGAAGGCGGAGCGTGCCGGCTCCCGGAGCTACGAAGTGAAACGCCGCAGGCGGTTCACGGAGCAACGGAGCGAGACCGCCAGGGCTCGCGGAACTTGTCCCGCACATTGCGTAGCAATGTCGGGAATCGCGGAACAAGACAAGGCGCGGCTTTTGGCGTTGGGCCAAGGAAGCCGAGGGCTTGTGGAGCCATGAAGGCAGACCGCAGGGCTGCCTGAATGCCGGAGGGAAACAAGGCGCGGCCTGTGGCGCCGGCCTTTGGAAGCCGCAGGTTCCCGGAGCCGCCGAAAAGACCGGCGGGCTTTGAGGCGCGCGTAGGCGCCCGGAGGGCGCCGGAGCACCTAAAATACTCCTAAAATCCGCAAGTAAAAATTAGTGAAAGCGTCTAACTGACTGAAAAAAAAGACCTGCAAGCATTTGCAGGTCTCAAAAATTTTCACCAATTTAGGTGAATGATCACATTAACTAATTCAAAGGTAACACCTTTTGGTGGAATAACAA
>JALVVJ010000151.1 GCA_027023475.1 Flavobacteriales bacterium | reverse complement strand
TCGAACATTTGTTGTTCGTCGTAAAAGCGGGTGTAGCGGTCGGTGCCCGAAAGCATGCCTTTGATGGCATCGGTGCCCATTTTTTCGGGATTGGGTGTTTCCACGTAGTTGTTCAAAATTTGCTTCATCACCGAAGCCATGATTTCCATTTGCCGGCCCCATTCGAAATAGTCTTCTGCGGGTTGCTGTGCATGAATGGCGGAATAGAATACCGGAAAGATAAAGCCCAATAAAAATTTCCGTATCATTGATGCAAAATTTCCGTATTTTTCCCAAAGATATGAAAACGGAACGGGAAAACCGGTTTTCGGACGAGCAAGTGTATTATTTGATGGCCCTGACGCGGGTGCCGCGTTTGGGGAGTATCAGTGTAAAAAAACTTTTACAACATTTCGGGACGCCTTCGGCGGTGTTCGAACAATCGTTGGCCGAATTGGAAGCGGTGGCCGGTTCGGTTTTGGCACGCAACATTAAGGCGTTCGACCGGTTTGATGTGGTGGACAAGGAATTGGAATTTATTCGAAAAAACAACATCCGTATTGTGGATTTCACCCATCCCGATTATCCGTTCCGGCTACGGCATACCCCCGACGGGCCGGCCGTGTTGTTTGTCCAAGGCGAACTCCCCCAAGGGCCGCGGCCGTGTATCGCTGTGGTAGGCACACGGAAAATGACAGGCTACGGGCGGATGTTTATCGACCGGTTTTTGAAGGATTTGCAAGAATATTCCCCGGTGATTGTCAGCGGGCTGGCCTACGGTGTGGATGTGGAAGCCCACCGCAAGGCCATGGAATACGGGATGCCCACCATTGCCGTGATGGGCACGTCGTTCAGGAAAATATATCCGCCCGTGCATTGGCGCGAATACGAAATGATTCTGGATTCGGGCGGGGCGGTGATCAGCGAAACCTGGTCGGACGAAAACACCGACCCCAATTTTTTCCTGCGCCGCAACCGCATTGTGGCCGGCATGACCGAAGCCACCGTGGTGGTGGAGTCGGCGGCCAAGGGCGGCGCCCTGACCACGGCCGAAATGGCCCTTTCCTACAACCGCGACGTGTTTGCCGTGCCCGGGCGGGTGAACGATACATACAGCGAAGGATGCAACCGGCTTATTGCCACCGACAAAGCCCGCATTTTGCTTTCGGCCGCCGATTTGATTGCCAACCTGAACTGGCCTTCGAGGCAGGCGGCCCGTCCGGTGCAGCGGCAACTTTTCCCCGAATTGGATGAATTGGAAAAACGGATATACGAATATTTGCTCAACCATGGCCCCGAACACGCCGATTTGTTGGCCGTGCAATTGGAACTGCCCGTTTCGGAATTGAATCGTGCCCTGCTGATGCTGGAACTCAAAGGCGTGGTAACGGCCCTGCCGGGCAACCGCTACGAGGCGCATTAAACCAAAGCCGCTTCCGCAAAGTGCGAAAACGGCCCTGTTCATACATAACCGACCTATGGTAAGTGTCAGTTTTTAAGAAATTTCCTGGTAAACGTTTCCTTTCCGGTTCGAATATGTAAAATATAAGTTCCGGGAGTTAATTCGCCGACGGGAATACGGAAGGATTTTACTTGCCCCGGAAGATATTGTCGGATGAAGCGTCCGCCGGAATCCGAAATGCTTATTTGGTCTATGGGCTTAGGTGAATGCAAGATCAAGTATTCGGTTGCCGGATTAGGATATATCCGGCCGTTCCAGGCCGTAGGGTTTATTATTTCCAAGGTCGAAGACAATTTCACCGT
>JALVVJ010000150.1 GCA_027023475.1 Flavobacteriales bacterium | reverse complement strand
GATTTTTGGGCTTCGTATTCAATGATGCGTGTGCGCTACCGCTTCGAAAAGCTAAAAAACAACCGGAGTTTTGTGTCCGATTATCAAATCCGGCACAAGGTGCTTTCCACTTTCGTGTATCATCATCAACATTTTCAAGCGGCCCTCAGTTGGTTATGGCATTCGCCCCGGCCATATTACAAAGACCTGCTCGATCACGAAGACGAAAACATCAAACCCGACTTCCAAATCGCCTACTTGCCTCCGTATAGTCGCATCGACTTTTCGGCATTCTACGGCTTGCGTTTCGGACCAACGGGTAAATTCAAACTGAAAATCGGTGTTTCGGTCCGCAATTTACTGAACCGCAAAAACATTTTGTCGCATCAGCAAAACAGTTACGGACTGGACACCCGTCTGTTGGATTTCGAGCGCTACGGACTGAATCGCGTTTTTAATGTCGTTTTGCGCTTCAAATGGAGCTAACCCCGGATTGATCTATGAATGACGAGCATCAAAATATCTGCCGCGAAGAAGTTTTCGAACGCATTTACAGAATGTATGCCCGTGATTTGCGCAATTTTTTACTTTACAAATTTCAGGACGTCGAAACCTGTAACGATATTGTGCAGGAATGTTTCGTTAAACTCTGGGAAAAATGCCGCGAAATTCGTTTCGACAAGGTCAAGTCGTTTTTGTTCACGGTGGGCAATAATGCGTTTATCAACCACAAAAAACACTTGCAAGTTGTCCGCAAACACCACAAACAAATTAAAAAACCGGATATCGAACCCGTTTCACCCGAATATGTCTATATCGAAGAGGAATACGCCCGCAAGCTACACCGGCTCATCGAACAATTGCCCGAAAAACAAAAAACGGTTTTTATGATGAGCCGCATCGAAAAACTGACCTACAACGAAATTGCCGAAACCTTGCAAATATCGGTCAAAGCGGTCGAAAAGCGTATGTCGGCGGCTTTACGGTTTTTGCGCACCCGTTTGGAATACTTCCGGTAAACGTAGTTGGCTTTGAAAAATCCCGATTGTGATGCCGGAATGCTGGGCAAGCGCCGGTTTCCGCGCAGTTTTTTTTTATTTGGGCGCCCGGCTGCGGATGTTCGGGGCGCCGCCGGCGGGCGGATGCCCGCGGCGGATGGCCGGACGTTGGAACCGGATTTATCGCCGCCCCGCCCCCGCGGCGAAGCCGCGGGGGCGGGGCGTTTCGTTGATTTTCAATCGGATACGTCCGGCCATCCGCCCGGCGCGCGAAGCGCGCCGCGGCGGCGCCACGGCAAGCGCTTCGGCCGGCGGAGCGTCCTCCCGCTTGCCGTTCCTCACGCCGCAGCCGCCGGGCTGTCCGCTTATATTCGCCTTGGGCCGCGGCGGTTTGCTAAGAGCCGGCTGCGGTGTCTCCTCAATGCTTCGGAGCCTGCTCGCCGGCAGCAAACCATGCCGCGCCCCGTCGGCTCATACCGCTCCCATCCCTGGCGCATTTGCAACCCGGAACCAAGAAAACTTGCCTCAATAAACCTCTACTAACCCGGCAAACACTTGTCCCTGCCGCCCGATTAATCGCAGCACATAAAGCCCGGGCGCCAATCCATCCAAATTCATTTCCCCGTTGCGGAGGTAAAGATAGCGCCGTATTAATCGCCCGTGAGGGTCATACAAAGCGGCATTTCGAAAATCCCAAGGTGCAATTACATACACCCGCCCGTGGGCCGGATTGGGAAAGATTTGCACGTCCGCTTGTGCATTTTCCACCACCGCCGCCTGACTTTGGGCACGGGCCACAAAGGTGTAAACCACGTCCGGGTTGCCATCGCCGAAATCGCTTTTAAACATCACTTGCGTGCCATCGGGCGAAGGCACCGGCATAGGCGATTTCAAATACGAAGCCGCCGTGCTGAAATGATGCCCGAAAAACTCCACCCGCCCCGAACTGTCCAAGCGCACGGCCACCATCAAGCCCGAACGGGCCGCTTCATCCTGACTTACATAGGCCCAACCCGGACGTTGCAAGTTGCGGCACGAAATATGCCCTTCGCCTCCAAAATCCGGATGATTCGAAAGCACCACACGCTCCAAATGATCCAAATAATACATATTCAACGTGCCCGTAGGCCCCCAAAATTGGACAAATACCTCGTTTCCACTGCTGTCGTAACCGAAATCCCCGTGATTCCCGTATTCGGCAATGCGACGCAAAAATTGCATATCCTGCGTGCGGTAAATCTCCACCCCGTAATGCCTGTTGAAAGGATTGCTTGCCGAAGTGGTATTATGGTCCCACATAATGCCCGTATATTGCCCCGACTGCGACACCGACACCCAATCCACATAATGCGGATAGGTTTCGGCGGAATTGCCCCAGGCACCGGCAAAACGACGGCGCACCACCACCGAATCGGCTTGCAAATCGTAAACCACCACATCCATATCGGCGCCTGCCTGGCAGGCCAAAGCCACAAAACGGTCGTTCCGGTCCATATTGCCTTCGCCCGGGCCCAACATTACGGCTTGGTAATCCGTTTGTGCCGAATCCGAAAGATAAATATGTCCCGCTTGGTAAACCGAGTCGGTGCTGATGCGGTAGTAGCGAATATCGCCATTCTGCCTGAACGACCAAATTTTGTCCGGGTCGGTGTTCGACCAATACGAAGGCCAAATCTCCCCGCCCGGCAAATCGCGGATTTTGTGGTAATCCGTAGCATCATACAAGGCCACGGAATAAAATTTATACATCGTGGCATCGGCATTCCAAGGTTGAATTTTGGCATATTCGTGATGCGGATACCAATCCCATTCCGGCACATAGTCCGTAATGCGCGTCAGCACTACGGGCGAAGGAACCGCCGTGTCGGTAACACTGCCGTAAAGCGCCGGCAAACCCGGCGTTGTGGCCGTATGGGACTGATAAATCGTATCCACCGGATATTGGGCACGCAAAGCCCAAGCGGTTAGCAAGAGTATAATAATGAAGGATTTTTTCATTGCGTGGTTTTCAATTCTCCTAAAAAATCAAATTTATTTATATTTTTTCAAACTGGCAGATTAAACCCCAATACAATTTTTTATTTTTGCAGAAACAGAAATATATGATTGAAACTCAAAATATTGAATGGAAATCAAATTGGAGAGATGAATATTTAAAATGGATTTGTGGTTTTGCCAATGCAACTGGTGGGAAAATTTTCATCGGGAAAAATGACAAGGGAGAAATCATCGGGTTGAAAAATCCAAAAAAACTTCTGGAAGATTTACCAAACAAAATCCAAAATAATTTGGGAATATTATGTGATGTTCTCTTACACAATATTCATGATAAATCATATATCGAAATTATTGTAAAGCCTTCTGACGTGCCTATTTCGTTTAACGGAAAATATTATTACCGAAGTGGAAGCACTTTACAAGAATTAAAAGGACCACGATTAAATCAATTTTTACTCAAAAAAGCAGGAAAAACTTGGGATGGAATTATTGAGCCCAATGCTACATTTAATGATATAGACTTACAAGCAATCGAATATTTTAAAAAGCGGGCCGTCAAAAGTAAGAGAATGCCGTTTTTAATGGATGAGTCCCGTGTCAATGTCATTCTCGAAAATCTATTGCTTTTGGAAAATAATAAATTAAAGCGTGCAGCCATTTTACTTTTTGGAAATAATCCCACCAAATTTTATATCAATGCATATATTAAAATTGGAAGATTTGGAAAAACATCCGATGACCTGTTGTTTCAAGAAATTGTAGAAGGAAATATCTTTGAGCTAGCAGACAAAACCCTTGAAACACTGGAAAAAAAATTTTTAATATCAAATGTTTCTTATGATGGATTACACCGTGTCGAAAAATGGGAATATCCTTACGCTGCAATACGCGAAACAATTATAAATGCAATAGTTCACAAAGACTACACGGGAGCACCAATTCAAATTAGTATCTATGATGATAAAATGGTCGTTTGGAATGAAGGCTCACTACCCGAAAATCTTACTATCGAAGATTTGAAAGGACCTCATGTTTCCCGACCTAATAATCCTATCCTTGCAAGTGTCTTTTTTAAAGGAGGGTTAATTGAGGCCTGGGGAAGAGGAACTGTAAAAATAATAAATGAATGCATCAATGCCGGATTACCCGAACCCGATTTTAAAACGGTATTTGGAGGTGTTCAGGTTACATTATTCAAAAATTATTTGGATAGAAGAAAACTGCTGGAACTGGGTTTGAATGAACGACAAATAAAAGCCATTGAATTTTTGAAAAAAAACAAAAAAATTACCAATAAAAACTATCAAATAATAAATAAGGTTTCGAGAGAAACGGCCACAATTGATCTACGAAAACTTGTAGAATTGAATCTTATCGAACCTTCGGGTTCCAAGGGTGCAGGTGCCTATTATACCTTAAAATAATTGCGTAAAAATTGCGTATTTATTACGCGATTATCTTTTTAGTGATTGAAAATCAATTTATTACTTCTTGTTGGCTATAAAACAAATTTGTAATTCAAACTAAAACAATTTCAATTTTAATTTAAAACATGATTTTTCCTATCTTTAATCCACAATTCCTCCTATGGACGCCGAACGTAAATGCCTCTATTGCGGCGAACCCATCCTGGGCCGGGCCGATAAACGTTTTTGTTCAGACAGTTGCCGCAATGCCTACCACAACCAACGCAACCGCGAAACCAACCGGATGATTCGCAACATCAATCGCGTCCTCAAAAAAAACTGGCAAATCCTCACCGAACTGAACACGCACGAAAAAACCCGCGTCCACCGGCAAACCTTGCTCAAAAAGGGCTTTCGATTCGATTTCTACACATCCTGTCACACCACCCGCAAAGGCGACACCTACTACTACGTTTACGACCAGGGCTACCTGCGCATGCGCGATTCCGATTTCTACCTTTTGGTAACCAAGTCCCTCGATGTTTGAGCCGGCCGCCGCTCTTTTTTTGACTAACTTTGCAAGCATAAATTTTTGTCGATGACTCCCGAAACTCCATCCCTCCGTGTGGATGTGGAAAAAATTATTCGCAGCCAAAACGACCCGCGGGTGCGCAACCTGCCCCGTCCGGTCATTCGTTTTATCAAATGGTTGATCAAAGAAGACGAAATCAATCGCGGACTGGAACGCTTCGGGCATTTGAAAAACTTCGATTTTATCGAAGCGGTCATCGATTATTTAAACATCAAAATCGAGCCCTATGGAACCGGAAATATTCCTTGGGAAAAGGATTTGATATTTGTGGGCAACCACGCCCTGGGCGGCCCTGATTTTTTTGCCATTATGCACGTACTCAAAGACCATTATACGCGTGTCAACCATATGACCAACGACGTGCTCATGGCCATCAAACCTTTGCAGGACTTTTTTGTGCCTGTAAAAATTTTCGGCAAAAATCCACCCGAATACCACAAAATCTACGAGCAACGACTGGCCCGGAAAGGCGTTCCCACCACCATTTTTCCTTCGGGCGAAGTGGCCCGCTATCACAAAGGCCGTTGGGACGACGGCCTCTGGCGAAGCGGATTTGTGCGTTTTGCTCGTCAGTTCCAAAAAACCGTGGTTCCGTTTTTTATTCCCACCCGCAATTCACGGCTTTTCTACAATGTGCACCGCATTCGCACCCTGTTGGGCATCAAAGCCAATTTGGAACTTTTTCTTTTGCCTCGCGAATTGCACAAAATGCGCGGAAAAACCATCCGTATTTGTTTCGGCGAACCCTTACCACCCGAATTTTTCGACGACAGCAAGACCATCCACGAATGGGCCGGCGAGGTAAAAAAAATTGCCTATGCGCTGCCCGAAAAATTCCGCGAGCGATGAATAACGAATGGCTTGAAATTTACGGTGCCAAAGAACATAACCTCCAAAACATCGATGTCCGCATTCCGCTTTACCGGCTTACGGTCATCACCGGGCTCAGTGGTAGCGGAAAATCCAGCTTGGCCTTCAACACCATCTACGCCGAAGGCCAACGGCGCTATTTGGAAACCTTTTCGGGCTATATCCGCCAATTCCTGGGCGGAATGGAACGCCCCGCCGTGGATAAAATCGAAAACCTGCCTCCGGTTATTGCCATCGAACAGAAAACGGTCAACCGCAACCCGCGTTCCACCGTGGGCACCATTACCGAAATCTACGACCTGCTACGGCTTTTGTATGCCAAACTGGGCAAACCCCACGGCGCCGGACAAGCACCGGCGCCCGACGCGGCAAGCATACCCGCTCTGGTGATTAAGCATTTCCAAGGCCAAAAAATCCATATCCTGGCCCCTTTGGTGCGCGCCCGCAAAGGACACTACAAAGAACTGTTCGCCAAATGGATGAGCCGCGGCTATACGCGCGTGCGCATCGACGGACAAATCACCGAACTGCAAAAGGGACTGAAAGTCGAACGCTACAAAACCCACGACATTGAGCTTGTTATCGACACACTAACGCCTGGCGAACGCAACCGCAAGCGGCTCGAACGCGCCGTGCGCACCGCGCTCGAAGTTAGCAACGAGGGGCTTTTGATTCTGACCACCGACGGACAAACCCGCTTCTTCGGCACCCGCTGGATCGATCCCGAAACCGGCCAAGCCCTGCCCGAACCCGAACCCAATTTTTTCTCCTTCAACTCCCCCAAGGGCTATTGTCCCGTATGCCAGGGCTTAGGCGAGGTTTGGAAGGCCGACCTCCAAAAAATCATCCCCAACCCCGAGCTCAGTATCCGTCGAGGTGGCATTGCCCCCATCGACACCGGCCGGCACCAATGGATCACCCAACAAATCGAACGGCTGGGACATAAATGCGGTTTCGATTTGGACACGCCCATTAAAAAAATTCCTTCCGAGGCCTTGAACAAATTGCTTTACGGCTTCCGGGAGTTTGTCCATTGGTTTTCCGAACTAACAGGCATTAGCGAAGAACACTTGGTGGAATTCGAAGGCATTGTGCCGCTGATCGAAAAGAATTTCAACCAACAACAATACAAATCCCTGCGCCGGTGGGCGTCGGATTATATGAGCCGCGAAACTTGTTCCGCCTGTGGTGGACGTCGTTTGCGTCGCGAAGCCTATTTGTTCGAAATCAACGGAAAAAACATCGGCGATTTGGTCGAAATGGAAATCGGCGAACTGGCCCGTTGGTTCGACGGACTGGAAAAGCATTTTACCCAAACCGAACGGCTTATTGCCGACGAAATCATCAAGGAAATACGCACGCGCATCGGATTTTTGCTCAATGTGGGCTTGCACTACCTCACGCTCAACCGCTCGGCCGCTTCGCTTTCGGGCGGCGAAAGCCAGCGCATCCGGCTTGCTTCGCAAATCGGTTCGGGATTGGTCAATGTGTTGTATATCCTGGACGAACCCAGCATTGGCTTGCATCCGCGCGATAACGAAAAACTCATCCACACGCTCCAAGCCCTGCGCGATGCCGGCAACAGCGTAATGGTGGTGGAACACGACCGCGAAATGATGCTGGCGGCCGACCATATCGTGGATTTGGGCCCCGGCGCCGGCCGCTTGGGCGGAAAGGTGGTGAACCAAGGGCCACCGGAAAAATTTATGCAAAACAACTCACTCACGGCCGACTATTTGGCCGGGCGCACAAGCATTCCCGTGCCCGGAAAGCGCCGCACGGGCACCGGAAAAACCCTTTCGCTCTATGGCGCCACGGGCCATAACCTTAAACACGTGGATTTGCATATCCCGCTGGGCACGCTCACCCTGGTAACGGGCGTGTCGGGCAGCGGAAAGTCCACCCTGATCAACGAAACCCTCTACCCCGCCCTGCGCCAACAATTGCACCGTTCGCTGGACAAACCCTTGCCTTTCGAACGCATCGAAGGCATCGAACATATCGACAAGGTGATCGACATCGACCAAAGCCCCATCGGGCGCACGCCCCGCTCCAATCCGTCCACCTACATCAAGGTGTTCGACGAAATTCGCAAACTCTTTGCCCAAACCGTGGAGGCCAAAATTCGCGGCTACAAACCCGGGCGTTTTTCGTTCAACGTCAAGGGCGGCCGGTGCCCCGTGTGCGA
>JALVVJ010000149.1 GCA_027023475.1 Flavobacteriales bacterium | reverse complement strand
CTTTGAATTAGTTAATGTGATCATTCACCTAAATTGGTGAAAATTTTTGAGACCTGCAAATGCTTGCAGGTCTTTTTTTATCAATAAATTACAGTTGATTTAATGGGTTTTACTTGCGAATTTGAGGGGTTTGTTGTTTCGTGGATGAGAAAATGATTAACTTTAATCCCAAAACCATTCATATCAATGATAGGCGCCGGCCACATGGCGGATATGAACAACCGCATCAAGCAAAACCGTTCGTTACGAAGGTCGAACAGGCCGAAATTTAAGGCGTCCACCGGCATATATGCCCATATAAAACACTCCCCGGATAAACACGCCCGGATTTCGGATAATAAACCTATACGCTTTAAACACTATACTGCTAACACGGGAAAAATCCACCGGGGAAAAGCATTGGTGGTTTTGGGTATTGTGGTGGTGGGGATGGTGATAATTTTATTTTTCATTTGATTTAAAATGAACATTACCATCCTAAGTCAAAGGGCTTTCTGCCGTTTTGTTGTATTTGTTTAGTCATAAAAACGTTTATTTGAAAATACGTAGTATTTTCATATTTTTGCACGTATAATCCAAATTATGGATACCAAACTCACATTAAAACTGGACAAACAAGTTATTGAGCAGGCCAAGAAATACGCCAAGGCACATAAAGTTAGCTTGTCGCGGCTGATTGAAAACTATTTGAAAGCGCTTACCGGAAGTAAGAACAACCAAGCCGGTGTAAGTCCGTTGGTTAAAGATTTGACAGGTGTGGTCAAAATCGACGATAGGGATTATAAGGCGGACTACACTGATTATTTGGAAAAAAAATACCGCTGATGGACCGGATTTTGGTGGATACCAACATTATTTTGGATTTGTTGGGCAAACGGGAGCCCTATTGGCCCGAAGCGCAAGCATTATTTGACTTGGCCGAGAAAAAGAAGGTTGAACTTTTTGTGTCGGCATTGAGCATTCCCAATGTTCATTATATTCTTTCACGGCAATTAAAGTCCGGCAAGGTCCTTAAAATCCTTCGACGGTTTAAGCTATTGGTAAAGGTAGTGGATTTGGATGATAAAATCATCTCCCTGGCCTTGGATTCGGATTTTAAAGATTTTGAGGATGCCATTCAGTATTTTAGTGCTTTGGAAAATAATATAAGGGTGATTGTTACTCGGAATGTGCGTGATTTCAGGTCATCGCAAATTCCTGTGCTAACGGCACGGGATTATTTGGCCATGCGTGAACGTTGATTATCATCAACCGATTGCAAGGTTTTTTCCGCGTGCCGGACCGAGCGGTAATGGGACGCCGGGCGGGCGGCAGTTTTTTCCGCCCGGCGGCGGCGACCAGCAGGAAGCCCCACGCACGGGCGGTCCCGCCTCGTGAACGCGCCGCCGGATGAGCCGAAGGTGGAAGCCGGCGGCATAGCGTTGCATCAAGCATCAAATGATCACACCAAGTTTTGACTTCAACTTTTCTCACATTTCATGCTTGATGCAGCGCTGCGTGAACGAGTGCGGGATAAAAACGCCGCCCGCCCAAGCGCCGGAGGGCGCAGCCCGAAGGCATTCCCATTGTAGCGGAGGGCCGGTTTCCCGAGCGCCCGAAGGGCGCGAGGGACACGCCCTAAAAAAATGCGTCAATTACGGCAACTAACCGGAGCAATTGTGCCTTTTACTTCACCGCAAAATTTATCACTCTTCGACAAAAACGATTTCGTAGCTAACTTCGGCAAAGTGGCTGAACATATGATAAACGCCGCAATAACGCTCACGTGAGAGCTTGACGGCCTTGGTCAGCTTGGCACGGTCCATGTTCTTACCTTTGAAGGTATAGGTAACATGCACTTTGTCGTAATATTTGGGATGTTCGTCGGTCAAGTTGGCATCCACATTCACGGTAAAATCGCTCACCTGCTCGTCGGTGCGCATTTTTTTCATCAACGAAGCCACATCCATACCCGTGCAGCCGGCCAAAGAGACCAGCATCAAGGGTTTGGCATTATAGCCGTAACCGCGCCCGCCGAATTTTTCTTCACCATCCAAAGGCAGCGGCTTCTCCTGACCGGGTGCATAGGCATCGAAAGCCAATCCGCGCTGCCAAACCAATTTAACGTTTTTCATACACTTAGATTTTTTTCGGGACAAAAATACGAATAATCGGCGGTAAGTGTTTAACACGTTCCGGAACCTGCGGGTGCGGCGGCATCCCGAACACCAACGGTAAAGCGAATACGCCTCACAGATGCGCCACAACGTAAACAAGGTAAAACCGTGTGGTTTCGGGTTGCATAAAAGCGCGCACGGCGAAACAAGCCCTTAAAACCACATCCGAAAATATACTTTCAGCCACCGGTTTTGATTTTAGCCGTAATTTGTAGTATTTTTGAGTTTGCGAACCCGCAATGATTACCCGATGATTGACCCGCATCTGTTGATTTCCGACATCTTGAAAGCCATTCCCGTGGGCTTTGTGCTCAGTTTTTTTATCGGGCCGGTGTTTTTCGTGCTACTTGAAACAAGCGCCACCAAAGGCGGACGGGCGGCCGTGGCCTTGGATTTGGGTGTGGTGATTGCCGATTTCCTGTTTATCGTCATCGCCTTTTTGAGTTCGTTTAAACTCCTAAAACAACTTACCGACCATCCGGCCTTGTATTTGTTCGGTGGTGTGATTATGGCTTTCTACGGGCTTATCAGCATTATTCGCAAACCCAAAAAGGAAAGCATCGAAAACCAAACCGAACTGGAATTGCCCAAAAACAATTACCTGAACCTGTTTTTCAAAGGTTTTTTCCTGAACTTTATCAATATCGGCGTTTTGGCTTTTTGGTTGGCGCTCATCATTGTTTTTTCGCCTCAGTTAGGTATGAATCCCTTACGGATTTTCGTGTTTTTCGGCACCATTTTGGTTTCCTATTTCATTGTGGATTTGGGTAAAATTTATTTGGCCAAACAACTGAAAAATAAAATGACACCCCGGCGCATTACGCGCATTCGTAAATTTATCGGCGTGATTATCCTGCTAGGTGGCTTGTATTTGATCTACGAAGGGTTTAGCGACAACAAAGGCCTTAACCACACCATTGACAATATCAAAAACATTGAGCAAACCACGGGCTTGCGCAAAAAATAACACGCCCCCCAAAGGAGGGCGTGCAATGCTTTGAATAGGTCGCCCGTTTATTTGACTTCGAACGAAACTTTTAGCGTAACGCGGTATTCGGTGATTTTGCCGTCTTTGACCACTACGCTTTGGTCTTTTACGTAAGCCGAGCGGATGTCTTTTACGGTTTCACCGGCTTTTGCAATAGCACGGGCGGTGGCGTCTTCCCACGATTTGTCGGAATTGGCCATAAGTTCGATAACTTTGATTACTGACATGGTAAAAAATTTTAATGGTTTGTAAAACCAAAGTTAATTATTTTCCGCCTTCTTGCAAAATACGTTCCAAGGCCATGCCGCGTGAGCCCTTGATCCAAACGGTTCCGGTGTTTATCAGGTCGAAAATCCCGCTACGGATAAAATCATCCGTGGTGGAGAACACGCCGGCCACATATTCCGCTTCGCCCAGGGTTTGCGCCGCTTGTTCATACAACGGCCCGATAACATAAACACGAATACCTTTTCCTGCCAAACCTTGCAATATACGCCGGTGCATTTCCACAGCATTGGGGCCCAATTCCAACATATCGCCCAAAACGGCCGTACGGGGGCCCGGAAGGCGCTGCAAACTTTCCAAGGCGGCCCGAACGCTTGTGGGATTGGCATTGTAGGCATCCAAAATGATGTTTAAATCGCCCCGGCGAATCCATTGCGAACGATTGTTGGCCGGGCGATAATCTTCAATGGCGGCTTTGATGTACGACAAATCCACTCCGGCCAAAACGCCCGCCGCTAGTGCACCGGCCATATTGCGGGTATGGAAATCGCCCACCAGTTGCGAACCTATTTCCGTTCCCCGGAAGCGCAGGCCGGCAAAGGGGCCGTTGTGAAGGGCTTCTACATGTATCTGCGCCTGCGGATGAACGGCAAAACTGTATCCAAAACGTTCCATCCCTTCGGTATGACGGCGTTGGCGCTCGTCGTCCCAGTCGATGATGGCCGTGCCGCCACGGGATTTTAAAGCACGGTAGAGGGCTGTTTTTTCGCGAACCACACCTTCCAAGTCTTTGAAAAATTCCAGGTGTGCTTCGCCAAATCCCGTAATGTAGCCGTAATCCGGTTCGGCAATAGCACACAAAGCGGCTATTTCGCCCGGATGGTTGGTGCCCATTTCCACCACCGCCCATTGGGTATCGGGTTGCAAGCGCAAAAGCGTAAGCGGAACCCCGATATGGTTGTTCAAATTACCTTGGGTGGCCAATACCTTGAATTTTTTGTTCAATACCGCCGCCATAAGTTCCTTGGTGGTGGTTTTTCCGTTGGAGCCGGTTACGGCCAGAATCCGCGCGGCCATTTGCCGGCGATGGAAACGAGCCAAATCTTGAAGGGCTTTCAGGGTATCGGGCACATAAAAAAATCCGTCTCTTCCTTCCAGGTCGGGACGTTGGGTAACCACAAGCGCCGCGCCTTTGGCGCGGGCGTCTTCGGCAAAGTTGTTGGCATCGAAATTTTCGCCTTTCAGAGCAAAAAAAAGGCATCCTTCCACATCTTTGCGCGTATCGGTGGCAATGCAAGGATGCTTGCGGAAATGCCGGTAAAGTTTTTGAATAACTTCTTCGTTCATTATTATGATTTCAAACGCATGCTCACAGGGCATAGGAGTAATAAATAAACAGTGCATAGAGCAAAAGGAACAAAGAGCCCTTCCACCAATCGATGCGGTTGCGCGGTGGCAAAAGGGCCAAGGGCACTACCAGTAACGAAATGGCGGTCATCCAATAGATGTCGTTTTGCAAAATGCCTGCATCGAAACGGGCAATGGGTTTGATCATAGCCGTAAGTCCCAACACCGAACCGATGTTAAAAATATTGGACCCCACCAGGTTGCCCAGCGAAAGGTCGCGCTCTTTTTTCAATGCCGAAATGACCGAAGCGGCCAATTCGGGCACACTTGTTCCCACGGCAATGACGCTAATGCTGATAATCCGTTCGCTCACACCCAGCATACGGGCCAATTCCACGGCACCGTCCACCAACCAACGGGAGCCCAAATAAAGAGCCGCACCACTGAGCACCAACCAAAAGAGAATGAGCGGAAATTTGATGCCGTGCAAATCTTCGTCCGGCTCATCATGGGCCGCATCACCCGACCGGTAGGACTGCCGGACTATAAACACTACAAAAACCACCAGGGCCACAAACAATATCAGCCCTTCGAGGCCCGAAAGCCGGTGCCCCGTAAACAGGAAAAGCCACAGCAAAGCGCTCATGAGCATCATCATGGGCCAGTTGTAGAAGTAGGTAGACCGTTTGACGCCTATGGGAATCAGGATGGCCGTAAAGCCAAGCACCAGGGCGATGTTGGCAATATTGGAACCCACCACATTGCCCAAAGCGATGTCGGGATGGCCCTTGACGGCTGACAATAAACTAACAATCAATTCGGGAACCGAAGTGGCAAACGACACCACCGTCATACCGATAACGATGCGCGAAATATGGAGCCGTTGGGATACGGCCACCGAGGCCTTGACCAAATACTCACCGCCAAAGACCAGCAGCAAAATACCTAATGCCAACCATAAAACGGCTTCCATGGGGCTTTACTTTTCGGATTGGGTTTCTTCCTTATCCATTTGGGCCGAACGGGCCACGAAATCATCGAGCAGCTCCGATTGGCGGAGCAAATCGAACCATTGGAGGATTTTTTTCATGTGCGAGGGATAGAATTGGTCTTCGTCGTAGTCGGGAAGGATTTGGCGGAAAAAGTTTTGCAACGCATCCTTGGGTGCGTTGGGTGCAGGTATTTCGCCTTCGTAGGCGGCCATTTTCTTGATGACTTCGGTCAACGGAACTTTGTCGTCTTCGGTGTAGATCACAATTTCATCCAACATGGAAACGGCAAAAGGCGAGGCCACAATACGTTTGCCCGAGGTTATATGTTGGGCGAAAATTCCCGATTTGGCCTGTCCCAGCAAGCGATAAAGTCCGGGGTTACCGGTTACGCTCAGCAAAACCAAGTCTTTCTTATTCATTAATCCTTATCTTTGCCTATACACGAGCCAAAGATAAATGAAAATCGGGAGTTTTGATATTAGCCGGAAGGAATTGATAAGATTTTACGAGAATCGCATTGGGAGATGTAACGCCGTTCGAATGTAACAAATCGTTTGGGTTTATTTTTTTACCACCTTAGCCCTAAACATTTTGCCATGGGCGTGGATTCGTAGAAAATATACTCCGGCAGGCAAGTTATCAAAAACTATTTCGTTGCCATAGTGCTTGCCTGTCAATTGCCCGGTGGAATTTGATATTTCAACGCTTTGTATTTCATAGCCGGGCGGGGGAATAAGGTGGAGCGTATGACTTACCGGATTGGGATACAAGCGCCACCGGCGGCTTATTTCGGGAACGGCGTATTGGGCGCATTCGTCTTCGGTTTCGACAAAATGGCCGGCCGGGTCCACATTGGTCCAATGGGTTTGGCTCCACGAGGCATCGTCCACCAGGATGCAGTGGAGTTGCGGATTGCCCAAAGCGCTGAATCCCGTCATATTCCGGTTGTTGCCGTTGCGTAGATCCAAAATACGGAGTGCCGTTGAGTCGCAATGTAAATATCGCAATTGGGTTTGGGCACGTAAATCCAGGGAGTCCAAAGGGTTTCCGCCGACCAATAGCGAAACCAAGTGGGTGTTGGCTTGTAAATCCAAGCCGGTCAGGTTGTTATGGGCGGCAAAAAGCACTTGCAAATCGGGATTTCCCGACAAATCCAAAGCATCGATACCGATTCCTTCGACAAACAGGCGGCGAAGCTGCGGGTTGGCATACAAATCGGGTGGTGCGGAAAAATGATTGTTTTCTTCGTCGTGCGGGATGCTTCCCCACGACCACCATTGGCCCAGGACAAGCTCTTGGAGTATAGGATTGTGCGTAAGATCAATTCCGGTTAGCCGGCATTTGTTTACATTGAGATATACCAATTCGGGATTGTGGGTTACATCAATGGACGTAAGCCGCGTGTTGTGAAGCATACTTAGATGTTGCAAATGCGGATAAGGTGCCAAGTCGATGCTTGTAAAATCCTGGTCGGCCAGTTCCAAAAAGCGCAGGTTGGGCGCGGGCGGTAATACCAGATGGCCGATGGGAATAAAATTCAGTTCCAGGTGTTCCAAACGGGTATTGGCCGACAAATCCAGGGTGTCCAATTGGTTGTAGTAGCCGGCCATATCGTTATAGTCGGTGTTTGAATAGACCAGGAAGCGCAATCGGGTATTTCGGCTCAGGTCGGTGATGTCGAAAAAATTGGAACCGGTAATCAAGGTATCCAATTGGTGCAGGTGGCTTATGTCCAATGTGATGTGGGAACTTTGTTGAAGTAAGCCGGCAAAACGGAGATTCAGACTTATTAAACTATCGTTCCGGCTTAAATCCAGAAATGACATCAATGTTCCCCAAGCGCTAAATCCCTTTAAATGCAAATTATTGTTCAACCGGACGGTGTCGATGATTTTGTTGTCGATGTAAAGGTATTCCAAGGCGGTAAAATCACCAATGCCTTCGATGCTACGGAGTGCCAAATCGGCCTGGCGTAGGTCCAAAACCCTGACCGTATCGATGGCGGCGGTAAGCACTTGGCCGTTTATCGTGTTGTCGGGGTCCAAACCGCGGTCGATCAGGTATTGTTCGAAATACGGGTCGGGAATGGGGGTGTATTGGGCACGAAGTGGGGGAAATATGAGGAACAATAAAAGGATACCGAGCCGGCGCATAGATAAAATGTGTTTGATTGAGGTAAATTTAGTGAAAATTTAATTATCATTTCACTGCTTTTTGAATATTCTAAAAGGTGAAGTGCACTACCCTTCGATACAAAATTGCTCCTTGGTTGCAAGTTCGCTTATTAGCAGGCATTTTCGCGCCAGGGATGGGAGCGGTTATGCGGCGCGGGGCAAGCCGAATTTTTTGTGCCGGTG